>NZ_CALEMX010000351.1 GCF_937910335.1 uncultured Gimesia sp.
ATTTCACCTGGCTTGACTGCTGCTGGCCGATCAGTTTTGATGGTAAGTTGGGGAGCAGTGATTTTGGTTTCCGCTCCCACTTTGGTGACAAAATTAACTGTTGCCACACTGCCGATCTGGCCTGCTGCTTCAGGTATGACTCGAATTGATATTTTCTTTTCCGTGCCCGGATCCATCGTACCCAGGCGCCAGATAATTCGGTCATTCATTTGTTCTGCCCGGGGAATGGTACCGGTCAGCTTGGCGCCTTGCGGGATGCGATCTTCGACAACCACTTCCTGAGCAGAAGTTGTCCCCGTATTTTTTACGAGTACCTGATAAATGAAAGGCTGGCCTAGTACAGCTTCGGGAGGGGCCAATTTTTGAATCGTCATTTTCGGTGACTGAATTTTCTGTTGAATATTTGGCTTAACCGATGCCTGTAATTCTGGCTGTTGACTCTCAACGAGACTTAATGCCTTCGGTTCAGGTGTCGGAGTAATTTCGATAGGCTGTGCTGTTGTCTTACTGGAAACAGCAGGTTGGTTTTTGAGGTTAAAAAGCAAAGGTTCTTTGGGGCTAGGATCCGCTTTCCGTTTTTTGATCACAACGACATCTGAAGAATTATTTGCTGAAACAGGTTGTTGGATAGTTTTCTTCTCAATAGTAGAGGGGAAAGGATTCACACTTGGTTTCGCGGAATCACCCGTGAACGCAGTCGGTTTTTTCTCTTTATTTTCCGTGATGATTGGCAAAGGCTTGGCAGCCGAGGGCTTGGCTTCAAAAGCGGAGCCTTTTTTTGCAACAGGATCATTTTCGAAGGGGTTGAATTCTGGTTCGATTGCGGGGGCCGGCGTTTGTGTTGCCGGCAATGCAGGTCGCTTTGTCGTCTCAGCTTTTGAGGGAGTAGCCTGAAACGGGTTTTCTTCGATTGAGGGAGTGTCAGGAACAGTTGGTGTTTTAATCTCAAACGGCGAATCGTTGGATTCGAGTGTTTGAGCGGGGGAATTGACTTCAAATCCAGGACGCTTCACAGCTTTTGGTAGCTCGTCACTAAACGCGAGTTGATCTGGCGCAGGTACCAGTGAAGGTTGAGTCGGTTTTGTTTTTACCGAGTCAAATGGATTGGCAGGTTTTGTTTCGTTTGTAATTATCTCGCGCGGTGGAATCGATGTTTTTGTATAACCCTTCATGCGAGCTGGGTCTGAAGTTAGGGGAGCGCCAAATTGCGGTCCTGCTTTAAATTCAGTTTGCGCGATGCCTGTTGACTCGCTCTTCGCTGGTTCTGCAGTTGGCTTCTTGACGGAATCCGAAAACGGATTTTCAGCAAGACGGGGTGCTTTCGTCTCAGGCGTGCTTCGAAAATCCAGACCTTTCACAGGTGCATCGAGACGATCTTTTATCGCCGTGGGTTCTTTTGTTGCCCCTGTGAGTCGAATTTTTGGAGTGGTATTTTTTCTATTCGGAGTAAAAGGAATTTCAGCATCTTTTTTTATGGGTGCGGCATCGAGGGCTGTCAATTCAGATAGCTCTGCGGGAACCTGATCGAGTGGGATGACTTTTGAATCCGCTTTGGGTTCCCGTTGGGATGGTACACCGGACAGATCTGCTGTCATGCCCAGAGAACCTGAATTCAAATCAGCTTCCTTCTGGATTTCCAATTGACTGAGTTGTTTATCAATCTCGCCCGTTTGCATTCCTTTTTGGGCCTGCAGAAACATCAATACCCCGAGACCGACTACTCCAGAAACGGCGATGAGTTTGATCGCTACATTCGACATGGGACTCCCTTCCCGCTGAACAAGCTCTTTAAGTGACACAGACTATATTTGCCGCTATCAAGAGTCGGAGAAATTCAGTTTTGACAGATGAATTTCACAGACGATATTGATAGCTTTTTAACACCGTTTTTGGGTGCAAAAAATATTCGACGAAGCCGAATAGCACATTGTGTGGCAGCTTAATAGCAAATATTACAATTTATGGAAAGAGAATATTTGGAGAATTCTTCGTATCTGCTTATAAAAGTAGATGATAGGTTCGCTGGATGCCTGGAAAAATCAGCTGATTTTATTCCGATTGAGGCGGTTCAGTATCAAAATCAAACCACTTCATAGCACTACTCATAGGTTCAATCCGAAGCACTACATAGCCATCCTGAAAAATCCGCACGGTGCCCGTTGATTCTGAGACAGCAATGGCAATGGCGCCCGTTTCTTTGGAAATCGCAGCCGCGGCCCAGTGCCGGGATCCTAAACCTTTCGAAAGTGTCAAGCCTTCAGCCGAGGCGTTCAAAATACGGCCCGCCGACTGAACAATCCCATCAGAGCTGATAATAAATGCTCCATCGATTTGAGCAAGTTCTTTCATGCTTTCCTTGACGCGGGGATTACTCACCACGCGGTCTTTTTGGGAATAGCCTTTAAACGGGTCATGAACCTGTTCGTGACTCAGTGTTAAGACTTTACGATGGTTTCCTACTGCAAATAAGGCACCGACCGGTTTTCCCTCCCGACCTTCACGACCGATTTCTACTGCCAGATCGACAACGGTTCTTAATGTCTGCAAAGGAACTTTGGTCTCAAGTCGCTGTAAATCTCGCGAAGTCAGTTTTGCCAGATGATCTGCCAGGCTGACAATGCTTAATGAATCTGCGTGCTCTCGCTCAAATCCGGCATAAAGTGCAATAATGCGGTCACCAGAAGCAAGGATTTCATCCGCGATCGCTTCCAGAATGGCCTGGCTGATTTGAACCTGCCTGGTTTGTGGCTCGTGAATTAAAGGGACCAGGTCAATTCCATCTTCCTGAGCGGCACGCTGGACATCAGGTTTATCGGATGAGACAACCAGCCGCAGTTTTCCAAGTGACTTCTTGAGTTCCATAAAGTCATAGGGAATATCGGCCAACAGGAAGACAACTTCAATCTCACAATCACTGGCCAGTCGCTTGGCCGCTTTTAACAAGCTCATTAATTGTTGAGAAAGTTCAACCCGTTTCATATCCACTCTCAATTGAAACTGTAATAGTTAATAATCCCTTTTCCAGACATTGACCGTACCACTTCACGCGTCAGACCCTTTCGTCTTGCAGATAAACTTTCCCCTGTGAAAAGTCAGAAAGAAGCCTGGATGTTCAGTGGGCGTTCACCTGTTGGCACTTGAAGCGGGAGAATTAATGGAAAAGACAGTGTGCAAGAACCTGCATACATTTACGCAGACACCTCAGTGTAAAATAATTGTAGTCAGCGTCAACAGATAAGCTCTTGCCAGCCTTTAAAAAAGTGATTCCAATCTCAAAACTGATTGGAAAGAAAGAGGTCTGCTTTGTCAAAACGGTATGAGCTGAAATTTGGTGAGCGATTTGAGGTAAGATTGATTATTTTGAATCAGTGTTTGTATCTGTCTTAGCGATGGTTGCGGGGTCCACCAGTGACTCCACTCGAGAGGTAATCGCACGCATTGCTCCCTGGCCGTCGAAGATTCCGATTTGTGCTTTATCAGATGAGACATCCTGTGAAATGATAACTCCGCGTTCGATGTCCAGTTTGATCGACCCGGAAGGTGTTTTTTGTATCAGTTGGAGCCCGATTTTGGGGTCATTCTGGCGTTTCAGGACATTTGTTTTGAACTTAATGACCGCAATCTGATCTTCCATGGATTCCAATGTAAAGGTCCGGCGAATGGGGACTTTTTTCCTTAATGTTTTACCAACCGACACTTCGACATCATATTCTTCCTTCCAGCTGTCACCAATTTTGACCTTGTTTTCAGGAAGCGGGATCATAAATCCCTGGTTTTGTGCATCAGGCTTCTCTTCTTTAGAAACAACTTTCCCCAGGGGAGAGTAGATAATTCGAGAAGCATTGCCGATCGACTTGCGAATAGGTTCAAATTGTTTCAGGTCTTTTTCTATGGGTTGTTTAGAATCGAAGGTGGCAGCCGCCTGGTCATCAAGCTTCACACTCATCTGCACACGGTCAATCATAGTTTCCAGTGTGCCATTTCCCTTCTCGTCGACCCAGATCACACGATAGTGTTTTAAAGTATTCGTGTTATTGACCGTAGTCACCTTGGCCTGATTCTTTTCAACAACCATTTTGTTCTTTGAATCGACATCGTAATGCACAAATTCGTTAGCGGTGAATTTATATCTCAAGATATATTCAGTGGCGTCCTCTTCCGCAAAAGTGGCCGCTGGAACTACTGTCAACAAACTCAGAACAAATGAAAGCACACAGTACGCAAAAGGACGCATTGGGGACTCCTTCCCTCATAAAATGGTTGCTAATTCTCCATAACCTCGGGTGAGATTAGCACATCGATGAATTTATGGGGAGGGCATTTTTGCAAGAGATCGAGAAAAATAGCTCGAACTGACTACTCAGCACCATATTTCGGCTGACCACCCCAGCCCAGTTTCCGATTGAGCCTGGAATAATAGTTAAAACCGGGGATTCGCGCGAGTTTAAATGTGACCGAAGCTTTGGTGATTTCCAGGCGATCGCCAGAAGAATACGGAACTTTGATTTGTCCATCGATCACCAGCATCGCTCCATCTGGTACATTGGCGGCGGTTAAAGAATAGAGGCCGTCAGCTTTATCAACGAGTGGCCGATTCGAAGGAGTATGTGGGCAAATCGGCGTGATGACAAACGCCTGCAGGTCTTGCTTCAGAATGGGACCTCCAGCAGACAGACTATGAGCGGTAGAGCCTACAGGAGTGCTGATGATGAGGCCGTCTCCGCTATACGTTGTTACCAGCTCGTTATCGATGGCCAGTTCCACATCAAGCATCGACATCGCACCTGCCGAACTGATCACAACTTCATTCAGACCCAGGTAGGATTTTGATGTTCCATCTGATAGAAAATGCTTGCATTCAAACATCAGGTGTTCGACGATTCGGTATTTTCGTTCCAGAATCAACGCGAAATTTTTGCAGAATCCTTCGGGGGTTAAATCGGCTAGAAATCCCAATCGTCCCAGATTGATGCCGATCATAGGCAGTTGCTTGAGTCCCATCTGACGACAGGCCCGCAATATCGCACCATCTCCTCCCAACACAACAACCAGGTCGGCCTCAGACTCAGTTGGGCAAAAGTCCTCAATGACGGAGACCGACGAGACGTATACAGAAGATTGTGCTTGAATGTAGTTGTTGATTTGCTCCCAGGCCGACTGGATATGCGGACTATGATCGCGTAGCAGGAACATTAAATTTAAAGGTGAATCAGACATATTCCTCTTTCAGCACGGAATCAATAATAGATGTATGCAGCGATGTGTCAGGCATTATACGCATACTTCAGAGTGTATCCAATGTTATGACCTGGGTTCTACATCAGGACGGGACAGATTTGTGAATGAAAACAGAGGAATCCTTGCAGATAGACTGGAAATCAGGTAGATCCCATTGGAATGTGAGGCAACCTTATCCTCTCCAACTGTGATTTTGAATCCAGATCAGCTACGATTGAATCTCCTCAGTGTTATTGTTCAGTTTATCATTGATAAAGCGTTTTCATGAATTATTTTGCGCATGGAATGCGGTTCGTTGATCGGCCTTATTTTATGGCGGGAACGGCCCTTCCCGATTTATTATCGGTTGTGGATCGTCGTGTCCGACTCAAGATGAAAAATGTCGTCCCCTTGACGCAGGACGAATCATCAATCCATGCCGAAATTGCCTCCGGAATCAAACAGCATTTGGACGATGATCATTGGTTCCATTCCACTCAGGGGTTTCTGGAAGTCAGCACCGATCTCTCTATTTTGTTTCGTAATATTTTTGCAAACGATGAGTACGCACGGGTTGGATTTTTAGGGCATATCGTGACAGAATTGCTATTAGATGGCGTTTTAATCCAGCAAAACCCAACCCTGATTGACCAATATTATGAGGCGTTCAACCAGATTGATCCGCAGGAAATCGAAGCCGCCACAAATCGGATGGCGACTCAGCAAACCGATCAGTTGAAGCGCTGGCTCGTACGATTTCATAAAGAAGGTTTTTTAAGAGACTACCTTGTTCCACAAAGAATGTTGGTACGCTTGAATCAAGTGATGAAACGAGTCAAACTACAACCATTACCAGAGGAAACGATTTCAATTTTAATAACAGGCCGAGAGATCGTGGAAAATCGTATTACCGATTTATTGCCGCCTGAACATTTTTAATTTCAATTGATTGAAAGACTATCACAATGAAGTACGGCTTAAATATGCTGCTTTGGACGTCAGATGTAAATGAGTCTCATTTTGGTCTGCTCGAACAGATTAAAGATTGGGGTTACGATGGCGTTGAGTTACCCGTTTTCGAAGCAGATGAAAAGAAATTTTCACAAGTAGGAGACAAGCTGAAAGAATTAGGCCTCGGTTGTACGGCAGTCACCGTTTGCACGCCCGATGAAAACCCCATCTCCAGTGATGCGAAAATTCGTGAAGCCGGATTGACGCGATTGAAACAGATGATCGATATGTGTGCCGCTTCCGGAGCCACACACCTGTGTGGACCAATCCACTCTGCCCTCGGAGAATTCAGTGGCGCCGGACGAACTGCCGACGAATGGAACTATGGCAAAGATACACTGGCAAAAGCAGCCGATCATGCACAGCAGAATGGCGTCATGCTCGTCTGCGAATATCTGAATCGTTTTGAATGTTATTTCCTGAATAGCGCTGAAGATTGTTCTCAGTTTACACGCGAGGTCAATCACCCGAATCTGAAAATGATGTATGACTCGTTTCATGCCAACATTGAAGAGAAAAGCATTACCTCTGCCGTAAAAGCATGTGCCGATCAGATGGTGCATGTGCACATCTCAGAAAATGACCGCTCGACTCCCGGCGAAGGTGGAGTGAATTGGGACGAAACGTTTGCCGCTCTCAAAGAAGTGAATTATGATGGCTGGTTGATGATTGAAGCATTCGGACTGGCATTGCCCGAGTTAGCAGCTGCCACCCGCATCTGGCGCAAAATGTTTCCCACAGAAGAACATCTGGCAACCAAAGGTTTGGAATTCATGAAGACCCGTTGGGAAGGCTGAATTCCACACGCTGATGGCAAAATTTAAAAAAGAGTAAATATCTTCAGTGATATTTACTCTTTTTTTACGATGATTCAGGAGACAGCCTCGGAAACAATCTTCATCGCTTCCGCACAAAGTTCCTGAGCTTCTGTCTCTTGAGGCGCTTCGGAAATGACGCGAATGATCGGTTCCGTGTTACTAGCTCGCACTTGAACCCAGCGGTCATCCCAGTCAAGTCGCAGACCATCCCCTTTGGATGCACTCGCCGTATCAAAATGTGTTTCCAATGCATCACAGGCAGCCTCAACCTGTTCCCGGGGGCAAGTAATCTTATCTTTCACAATACTGTATTGGGGTAATGAATCAGCCCATTCACTCAATGTTTGACCAGACGCTGCCAGACCAGCCAGAACATAAGCCATGCTGACATAACTGTCACGCACATAGCCGACGCTAGGTTCAATGACTCCCCCATTGCCCTCGCCCCCAATAATGGCAGATTCCTGTTTCATTTTGGCACAGACATGGGCTTCTCCTACATAGGAACGGAAGAAGGGACAGTTGTATTTGGCGGCAATATCTGCAGTAACCCGGCTGGTAGAACCATTGACGACAATCGGTCCCGGAGTTCGCGCCAGAACATAATCAGCGCCCAATGCTAACGTGAGTTCTTCTCCAATAAAGCGGCCGTTTTCATCTACAATCGCTAAACGGTCAGCATCGGGGTCTTGTGCAAAGCCGGCATCCGCATTGTGTTTGATCACTTCATCGCACAGGGATGTCAGATTTTCTTTGAGAGGTTCCGGAGTATGAGCAAATTGACCATCCGCCGTTCCCCCCAGGACGACGACTTCACAACCAAGTTCTTCTAGTAATCGCGGTGTCGCCACGCCACCGGAACCATGATTGCAATCCAGGACCACTTTGAATTTACGTTGCTGTATTTTAGGGACATCGACTAATTTTAAAACGCGCGCGATATGCGGCCCCGCTACATCATCATAGATTTCGAGCGTACCGAGTTGATCCCAGGGAACATAGTTAAACGTTTCGTTGTTGAGTACATCCAGTAACTGTTCCCCTTGCGACTGATTATACACCGAACCTTCCGCAGAAAAGGGCTTCAATCCGTTCCACGGAATCGGATTGTGGCTCGCAGTAATTTGAATGCCACCCGCTGCTTTAAGGTGAGTCACCAGAACGCCACAAGTAGGAGTCGTGGCAATCCCGGCATCAATCACGCGGCAGCCAGTCGCAATCAGGCCGGCTACAACGGCATGACGCACCATTTCTCCACTGCCCCGCCCATCCCGTGATACAACGATAGTCCCTTGATTTGCCAATGTACCAACGGCTGCGGCAAATCGTGTTAAATATTCGGGCGTTAATCCATTACCTACAACGCCCCGCAACCCGGAAATACTGAGAATCCGTTCCGACATGGGTTTTACCTGCTCTGAAAGAATATGTGTGTGACTTGCGTTTTAAAACGAGTGCTCATTTGGGGAAAACCATAGTAAAGGCAGTCTGAAATGGCAATGCCGACTCAGAGAGAATTCAGTCGCTTGAATCAGGGTTTAGCCATTCTTCCGCTTGTCGTTGGCATTCGGCAACACGTTGATGCGTCAGCTGGAGCAATTCTTTTTCCGCGTCTCTGTCATAATATTCCTGAATTTCTGACCTGGTAATCGGCGTGCCGAATACCACTCGAACCGGCTTTGGTCGCAGAAAAGAAGCACCACGGGGTAATGCTCGTAACGCACCGGCGATCCCAATCGGATAGATGGCACTGTCAGTTCGCTTCAATAATGCAAGAAATCCAGGCTTAAATCGCTCGACTGTCCCAACGGTCGTCCGCGTTCCTTCAGGGAAAATGCCAACGAAATTGTGATGTTCTAGATTATCAATCGCTGTGCGAATACTTTGGGAACTGGTTGCCCGGCGACTGATGGGGATGACAAATTGATAACGCATAAAAGGCCCCAGGATCGGGATGCGAAACAGAGAATCGCGGGCCATAAAACTCACAGGACGTTTCAGGGGCAGACAAATCAGTAAGGGATCCAGAAAACTCTGATGATTACTCACCAGTAAGCCCCCCTCCTCTACCGGTAGATTTTCTTTACCCTTTGACTGATAACGCAACCAGAGCGCAAAGAAAACCTGCAGAATCCACTGAAACACAATCCATGTAATGTTTCTGTAATTCTTGCGAATAGAAGAAATGGGGTTTGATTCAGTCAACGACTCCGCCCCTCAATCAATCTCTTTGAGTTCCAGTTGAGCGGGATCAAGGACAACATGTTTCACCAGTTCTCGTTTCCATGTATACGTGATATGAACTTTTCCATCAGAGGTTTGGATCACAGCCGGATAAGAATACTCGCCTTTCTGATCTTCCAGAACCAATCCGGTTTTCCAATTTTTTCCATCAGAGGAAAGGGCCACATGTAATGGACTGCGCCCTTTTGTAGTCGGATTATATACCAGAAGCGACCGACCATCTTTTAAAGTGACCGCATCCGTACCGCTGTTCGGATTAGGCAGAGATGTCTCAGTCACCTCGCTCCACGAACGGCCGTTATCGTCTGACCAGGCCTCCACAATTTTACCGACCCGACGACTCCGACACAGAATCTGCAATCGATCACCATACCGCAACACAGAAGGTTGAATCGCGCCCAGCTTATGTCCATCATTCAATGGTCCGGTTCTATGCCAGGTTTTACCCAGGTCGGGCGTCCATTCCATCTGAAGTTGCCAGCCATCGTGTTCCGTACTAGCCGGGCATAACAGGGTTCCATCGGAAAGCAGAAATGGTTTGTTCTTGACGGGTCCCACAAAACCATCAGGTAAACGACGCGGTTTCCCCCAGGTCGTACCGTGATCATGAGAGATTTTCAGCATCCCCCACCATTCACTTGGATTAGGCCCGACTTTATAAAATAGCAGCAACGTTCCCGGCTTGGTCTGGAATAAAACGGGATTCCAGCAAGGCCAACGGTGGCTCGCATCTTTAACGCCGTTAGCGACACTCGTCAGCTCAGACCATCCGTTTCCGTTATTTCGCGAAAACCAGATTTCCACGTCCTTATTCTTTTCGGCAGTCCCACCAAAAAAAGCACACACGAGACCTTCGGGAGTTTCCGCTATCGTCGAGGCATGACAGGAAGGAAAAGGAGCCTCTTTGTAAATAAATTCCTGCATGACCAGTCCTGGCTGTTGTTGAGTGCTTCCTTCGGGAGCTTTGCCCAGTAAAAATGTTCCGTTACAAAAACCGAAGTACAGCGGCAGCATCAGCAGTGTTTTCATGCACAGAAAGCGACTCATATTTGGACCTTTTCAACAGGGCTTCAATTACAGGTGTCAATTGACGGCATATCCTTCAAGAGAGCATCCATTGTAGAAAAGTGAGAATGCCAGTGAAAATCAAAACTGCATAAAAGCGAAAAATGGATTCAGATTAAGCGCAAATCAGCTATCCGTACTATTTTTCGGGAATGTGCAGTTCAATCAAGAGAGATACACGGGCGAATTGTTTTTTACATTCAACATCGATAGGATGGCTGATTAATCTGAGGCCCTTTGATTCTCATCTGATCCTCAGTCGATTTTGCCTCGTTTGTAACTCATTTCGGATCA
>NZ_CALEMX010000352.1 GCF_937910335.1 uncultured Gimesia sp.
CGCCGCCACAGCCAGAAAAAAGGCTGGCGTTGCTTCAAAAGGACGCCAGCCAACTAATACGACTACACCCGCAAAGCCCAGTACAAATCCGATCAATCGGTTGAAGGTAAATCTTTCCCCAAGCCAAACAGCAGCAACTACAGTGCCAAAAAGTGGCGTTGTTCGCAGTATCAATTCCCAGATTGTGATACAGGGTCGCAAAGACTTCCTGCATATGCACGGGGCGATCAACGGCTTCTTCAGCTAACCTGTTGGTCGAACCGATGACTTGCCCGGTTTTCATTCCGCCTCCCGCCATTAATGCGGCATGCACGCGTGGCCAATGATCGCGTCCTGCGTTTTTATTAATTTTTGGAGTCCGTCCAAATTCTCCCCAGACGATTACCGTCACATCTTTTTCCATGCCTCGTTCGTGCAGATCTTCTACTAAAGCTGCAACACCTTGATCGAGCAACGGGATGACTTTTCTTGCATATCCAAAATTATTCCCATGCCAATCAAAATGGGCAAAGCTGCATGTTACGCAGCGAGCGCCCGCTTCAACAGCACGGCGCGCCTGAAGAAAACGAGACATGATTGCCTGATAGCCATTTTTCAGCGGGTAGTTCAGAACCTTGGGGCTGTCTGTTCCGTAGCGAGCGCGAACTTTAGGATCTTCATTTTTCAGATCCAGGGCTTCTACGAGCCTCGATGAGGAAAGCACTTCCAAAGCCTGTTTTGTATGGCCGCCATAGGTTCCATCCGTGAGCTGTGTCTCTGCGACTTTGCGAAAGCGATCCAGTTCATTCAGCAAGTTGGCGCGTTCGCTGAGGCGTGCGTTGGAAATCGAGTTGAGTGTCATATTTTCCATGACGCGTCCATCTGGTCGAAATGGCGCATGTTCCAATCCGAGGAAGCCGGAGCTTTTTATGTTCCAGGGATTATGGGCCATTGTATGCGACAAATCGATATAGGGTGGGACGGTTGGGTTGACTGGTCCCTTGACTTTGGAAAGTGCCGATCCCAATGCGGGCCAGCCACCTTGAGGCTGTGCACTGCGGAAGTGATGGCCTGTGCAACACTCAAAAGAGTCGTGTCGGCCTTCTGCGCCAACAAGAGAGCGAATGATTGAGAACTTATCCATCATTCCCGCCACCCGTGGCATTAACTCGCTGATTTGAATGCCAGGCACGTTCGTGTCGATTGGCTTAAACTCACCTCGTATTTCAGACGGCGCATCTGGTTTTAAATCAAACATGTCCTGATGCGGAGGGCCACCGGCGAGAAAAATCATGATGACCGCTTTGTGGGATGATGGTTTCCCACTTTGTTCCTGCGCTCGTAAGATCTGTGGTAGAGAAGCGCCGCCTAATGCCAAACCACCAATCTGCATGAAAGAACGTCGAGGCATCCGGTCGCAGAAACGAACTGATTGATTTTCAATCCTGAGCATCAATTTCAACTTTCAAGTAAAACAAATCGATTCATCAACACTGAGTTTCTAAAAGAACCCTGAGGTTACATAAGCGTACACTAATGTGTTTGGTTTGAATAGAATAATTGCCGCTATCAGAGCGAAAATTAAGAAAATGATGTCTCTGAACAGATCATCTGTACCGAATAAAACGCGAATGATGCGCGTTCTCAGATGGTCTTATTAAAGGCCACGCGACCCTCTTCCACGTTGCCCCAAAAGGCAAGTCGATAGTCGCGGACATTTTCGTTCAATGCAATACCCCTTGATTGTAGTGGTTGGCAAGTAATCCAGCCTTTCTGCTCTAGTGCTTTCAGGTGTTGGGAAACAATGCTGAGCGAGTGAATCTCTAATGCGCGGGCAATCTCGAAGTAGGTGGGCGCTTTTCCTGTGTGATCAATTTCGTTGGTAATATAGTCGAGTATTTGTTGTTGTCGGTCAGTTAAATACTGGTTCATTGAATTCTCCTTTGCGCTGCAGTCGGCGCGTGTGAGGGGCGCACGAAGGCGCTCGCTATCATCCATGAGAGTCGGGCCTGGATTCCAATACAGGCCTTCAAAAGAATAAATACAATGACAATTATGATGCGACTACCTGCAGCGAGTCGTACGCGGCCACCACCTGGTGAACGGGGAGGGAATCGATAATTCAAAGCATATATACAGTATCGTCAATCGTCAATCAGAATTTGAGTGGAGTTTGTTTTTTGCGGGGACGTTAATATTAAACGCTTTAAAAAACAGGGCATTTTAGTTATTTATTAAGCCAGTTCTTCGATTTGTACGAAATCATAGTATACTAACTTTGGTCAAATACTATTGATTGGACTTTTCCGCGGTAACGTATTAGATTATATTGATATATGTAAAGTATATTAAGATAACCTCTTACGCTTGTATGTTAGTCTCTTGGATTCAGGAGAGTCGTGATGCCTGCAAATAATCCGGCCTGTCATCCGCAGATATCTCGTCGGACGGCAATTGAAGTTGGCTCCGTCAGCCTGCTTGGGTTTGGAATTAATCATCTGGATGCCCTACGAGCGAAAGCAGCTGCGCCTACAAAACACAAAACGGCGAAGTCGTGTATCTTTATCTTTCTCTCCGGGGGCATGTCTCAACACGAGACGTTCGACATGAAACCGGAGGCCAGCTCTGAAGTTCGTGGAGAATTTGATCCCATTTCCACGAAGATTCCGGGTCTTCAAATCAGTGAACATCTTCCAATGTTGGCACAGCGCAGCCATCTGTGGTCGGTTTGTCGAACATTGGCGCATGGTACTAATGACCATTCGTTGGGTCATCACATCATGTTGACCGGTCGTTCGGGTAAACCTATCGGATTTAATCCAAGCCGTCCGATGTCAACGGACCATCCTTCGATTGCTGCGATCGCTGGCGGCGTCATTCGTGCTCGCACAAATCTGCCACCCGCTATTGTGCTGCCTGATAAAATTATGCATCGAACGGGACGCGTGGTTCCAGGACAGTTTGCTGGCACAATGGGTTCCAATCGAGATCCCTGGTTCATCGAAGCTTCTCCATTCCACGTGCAATCATATGGCGCATTTCCGGATTACGCATTCGATCATCAGCAGCGGGGGGGCGACGACAAACGTGTCTTTCAAACACCGCATCTGAAACTTTCGCAAGGCATGACTCAAGGGCGGATGAATAACCGCATCAGTTTGCTGAAAGAGTTAGGGAAACAACGCAAAGTACTTGATATTGCCGGCGAGGTTGAAAGCTTTGACCGCTATCGCAGTGCAGCGATTTCTCTGTTAAATGATGAGAAAGTCCATTATGCGATGGATGTGACCAATGCGGATGATAAAACACAGGAACGTTACGGGAAAAACTCGTTTGGCTGGTCGCTGCTGATGGCGCGACGTTTAGTTCAGACGGGCGTAAATCTGGTACAGGTCAACCTGGGTAATAATGAATCTTGGGATACGCACGGCAATATCTTTCCACATCTTAAAGATAAGTTATTACCACCGACGGACCGTGCTGTTTCTGCTTTGCTCGACGATTTGTCAGAAAGTGGTCAGCTTAAAGATACACTGATTGTCATGTGCAGTGAATTTGGGCGCACGCCGAAACTTTCTCAGCTATCCCAATTTTATGCATTACCGGGGCGAGATCACTGGGGCGCTGTTCAATCGGTCTTCCTGGCCGGTGGTGGCATCAAAGGGGGCCGCGTTATTGGCACAACAGATAGTATGGGTGGATTCCCCATCGATCTACCGCAGAAACCGGAAAACTTTGCAGCGACAATTTACCGTGCATTAGGTTTGCCGCAAACCACCTACTGGCATGACGATGTCGACCGTCCCCATTTCATCTACGAAGGAACTCCGATACCGGGGCTCTCTTAAAGTGTGGTTAAACGTGTCTCAATGCGGGCACGATTTCGGTACGCGATGCATAGCATGCGGGGATAATTCCCGCACAAATTCCCGTTACCATAGCTAGAAGCATGCCGACCCATGCCAGATGGAGTGAGGGGATGAAGGCAACGGTCACTGCTTCTGCTCCCACTGAAAGGCTGCTGATTTTTAGAGTGATTAAAGCGGCTCCGACTCCCAGGAATCCCCCTGCGATACTTAACAAAGTGCTTTCCGCCAGAACCAGTCCAAAGACTTTCACTCCCGAAAAACCCAACGTTCGTAAGACCGCATGTTCCTGAATGCGATCTTCGACCGACATCAGTGTTGTGGTAGCCACTAATGACAGAACCAGTCCTACACATGCCAGCCCCAGATAGTACGACATCTCGATTAACTGCGATAAATCACCGAGACTATTTGCCTGAAAGACTCCTTTGGCACGCGTGTTGGTTTCGACGGGACCGCCGCGAAATCGTTCATCAATGGCGGTGCTGGTAATGAGCGGGTCGGTGCCCGGTTTTAAGATGACTTCCAATTGCGTGACCGTACCTACCAGATTGATACCTTGCCGGCGCTGTAAAAAATCAAGGTGACTGTAAATATAATTCTCTTCCGCGGGGTTATCGCTTTGATAGATGCCGGCGACATTCACAGAGAGATCGCCGATCGAAAATTTATCACCGGCTTTAATGCCACGTCGTGCTGCCACGGCCCGTCCAATGATGGCTGCATCCTGGTGTGTTTCAAAATCAGACCAGTTTCCGGAGAGAAATTCAAAATCGCGCGCGGTGCGTAGCTTTTGTGGTGGTACTCCATAAAACACGACTACATCCAGACTCGCACGACAATTATTCGTAAAGACCTGGATCGGCATCACATCTTTCACGCCCGCAAATTTTGAAATTTGTTGATCGTAGTCTTGAGGGAGATGACTGGTGGCGGGACAGAATTTATTTGCCTGGAAGACGATTAACGAACCGCGGGCTTCCTGTCGTTGCTTTAAATCATTCATGCCTTCCTGAATGGATTGAATGAAACAGAAAACAAACAAGGCTACTGCAGATCCGGCGACGGTTAACATCGTTCGCGCACGGTGTCCCCAGAGTGATTTCAGAATGTAGGCAATCAGTTTCATGTTTGATCCCCACTCGTGGCAAATGCTGCTGTAGTAACATTATGCGTCTGGATCAATTTTCCATGATCTAGAGTAAACTGTCTGTCTGCAATTTGAGCAGCTGCAGAGTCATGTGTCACCATTAACATTGTAATATCTAACTCTCGATTCAATCTTTTTAGCAGGTCTAGAATTTGTTCTGACGTTTCTGCATCCAGGTCGCCCGTTGGTTCGTCGGCGACGACAATTTCAGGGTGTTTGACAATTGCCCGTGCAATGCCCACACGTTGTTCCTGTCCTCCTGACATTTGACGCGGATAATGATTGGCCCGATCCAGCAGGTCGACGGCCTGCATTGCTACTTCCACGCGTTTTTTACGCTCCGATCGGGACATGGGTAAAAGTAATAACGGGAGTTCAACGTTTTCATAAGCGGTAAGTACGGGTACGAGATTATGTGTTTGAAAGATGTAACCTAGATGGGAGGCCCGCCAACGTGCCTGTTGAGATCGTGAGAGCGTTGTGATTTCGACGCCATCAACGACAATCGAACCAGAGTCGGGGTGGTCGATGCTTGCAATGAGATTTAGAAGTGTTGATTTTCCCGTCCCGCTGGATCCCATTAACGACAGGAATTCTCCCTGCTCGATATTGAGTGAAACAGAATCCAGGGGAGTGATCGTCTCGCCCCCCTTGTGATATTGTTTGGTCAGGTTCTTGATGCTGACAAGTGGCATACTTAGTTTCCTTCCTGATCTGTTTCGCCCATGATCTGGATTCGATCTCCCGGATTGAGACCAGTCGTGGGAGAAGAAATCAGATGGCTCGTTAGATCGAGGCCTTGTTTGACTTCCACAAATGGTCCGTTGGAGTTC
>NZ_CALEMX010000353.1 GCF_937910335.1 uncultured Gimesia sp.
AAATGAATTTGTTGAAATAACGCGCGAAACAATGCGCCTGGATGAATTCCGACCGCGCGTTTTGACTTCGTTTGTCAGAAACAGACTGCTCGATGAAGTCTATCTACCCGTGATCGGCGACAACCTCGCAAAACAGATGGGTGAAGCAGGCGAACAGAAACGTACGGACCGGATGGGGCTTTTAATGTTAGTTTCTCCACCCGGTTATGGAAAAACAACATTGATGGAATACATCGCGAATCGGCTGGGCATCATTTTTATGAAAATCAATGGGCCGGCTCTGGGACATCAGGTCACTTCGCTCGATCCAGATTCTGCACCAAATTCTGGCGCCAGAGAAGAAGTTAAGAAGCTGAACCTGTCGCTGGAAATGGGTGACAATGTCATGATTTATCTGGATGACATTCAGCACTGTAATCCGGAGTTTCTACAGAAGTTCATCTCTCTGTGTGACGCTCAGCGAAAGATAGAAGGCGTCTACCAGGGTGTGACCAGAACCTATGACTTGCGAGGCAAGAAAGTCGCCGTCGTAATGGCAGGAAACCCCTACACGGAAAGTGGCGAGAAATTCCAGATTCCTGACATGCTCTCCAACCGGGCCGATATTTATAACCTGGGTGAAGTGATCGGCGAACATTCTGATGTGTTTGAAATGAGCTATCTCGAAAACTGCATGACCTCCAATCCGGTACTCAATCCACTTTCGTCACGCAGCCAGAACGATGTCTATACCATCATTCAAATGGCCCAGGATGGAACCGGAGAACGGGGCGACCTCGAAGGCGATTATTCGGTGGAAGCGCTCAACGAGATGGTTTCCACCATGAAAAAGTTGATCCGCGTGCGCGATGTCATTCTCAGCGTGAATCGGGAATACATCAACTCGGCCGCTCAGTCTGATGAATACCGCGTCGAACCCGCATTTAAACTTCAAGGCTCCTATCGAAATATGAATCGCATCGCGGAAAAAGTAATCGCGGTCATGAATGACAGCGAACTCGAAGCGCTGATCGTTTCCAACTACGAAAACGATGCCCAGACTCTGACTTCGGATACGGAAGCCAACCTGTTGAAGTTCAGAGAGCTGATGGGAATCTTAAAAGAGGATGAATTACAACGCTGGAACGACATTAAAAAATCGTTCCGGAAAAATCAGCAGCTTAAAAGCGTAGGCGGCGAAGATCGATTGTCCCAGGCGATCTTACAGCTCAGTAATGTCGGCGAGGGATTACAGGACATTCGCGAAACGATGGATACCGGAATCAGCCGCCTCACGGAGGGAAAAGAATCCAACATCGACCAGCATGCGAATACCTTTTCAGAACGATTTCAACATCTGGCCGAGAGCTTGAACGCCATTCAGGATGCGCTGACTTCGGGCACCAAAGACGTGACTTCACTCTTTGAGCAATCAATACAATCACGCAGGGAAGAAAATGCTGCAACGCCCTCCGCATCCGAAGAACCACCGCCAACGCTTGAAGATAAAATTACCGTCGTCAATAAAATCCCCCGCTCGCTGTTGAATGTGTTGGAAACACAATTCGACCTCATGCAAGGTTGGATGCAACCGCTGATGACATCTTCCCATGCGAATCAGGCAGAGTTTAAGGAACTGAAAACCTTAATCAATCGTTGCCTTAAAGATTACAACGCCCTGATTAACCGCGTGGATGAAGAGTAAGCCTTTCAAATCGAATAGACACATTGCGGCTTCAAGAATGTAGTTCTCTGGAAAGTGTCTCATGTCACTGTGTTTCGACGCTGTCGCTTTGTCTTTGTTGAGAACCCCGTCTTTGTCTCAAGAAGGTATCTAGTTCAGCAGCTGTGGTTAAGGTGACATCTGACACCATGCTCGGTAGTAAGGTGTATGTTGTCACATGAATTTTTGTTGAATTTAGCCTCTATGATAAAGGTCTTAGGCTGTGATGGATTCATCAATGTTGTTACTCGGAGTTCCGGCATCAATTCCCGGGTTTGTTTGCTTCTTGTTTTTTATCTTACCTCTGAGCTTACTGATTGGCTCAGTAGTTTTAATTGCCGCGATCTATTTGGTGAATAAAATTACTGGTAATATTAAGAAACGTTCTAATTCCATTCCTCTACCTACGGTAGTTGAGGGGATGGGAATCGTGCTGGTTGCTACATTGGTAAATATGGCAATCAGTTATTTATTGGGCTTTTTTCTAGGTGTCGAGGGAGTTCAGCCGGGAATGGATCGAGTTGCCTTTGAGCAAGCTATCAAGGATGCTATCGAGTTTGAATTGATGGTATTCCTGAGCACGATTCTTGTAAATTGCACAGTGTATGCCTTGATGCTGCCAACATCCTTTGTACGGGCAATGGTAGTGGTCTTTTTCCAGATTCTGATTGTTCTGTCGAATGTGATTATAATCGCATTAGTAGTGATGGGTATTATGTTCGCCATAAATCCAATATAATCAGGTTCGCGACCAGAAATAAAATCCTGCTCTGTTGAATCATGTGAGAGGACGATACAGCAGGACTTATTTCATTAAATCTAAATGGCAAACTGAATTTTCCCGCGACCCAGAATTGGCCAGGCGACTTACAACCGGTCGTTGTGAAAGCCGAATAAGCTTTTGTGGAGGTTGGTTATGAAGTGAGCATAGCCGGGAAATTAATTCGATCTCGTTGTCGATTTTCAGGAATTGAAATCGTTAATCAACCGCTGTCTCGAAGATGCGAGCGCCTTGATTAACCGCGTGGATGAAGAGTAAGCCTTAACGTGCCGACTGTCTTACTATGATATGCACGGAAAAAGAAATTTAGCTGCTCATCTCTCTTACGCATGCTGATGGACTGTACTTCCACGGTGTTTTTAGAACGAGTGACCTCACAAAAAGCATTGCTAGGGCAGCGGGCATGTTTCAGCTATGTCAATTGATATTCTTGTGTGTTGCGTATATGCTTATTTACTGTACGAAATTGTGTGGTTTTCGTTGTTGCAGAATTGCAGATTGAGGGGAAAGTGAAAATGGCTTTAGAGGAATTGATTTCTAATCTGAGGGAATCTTCTGCGAGTCTTTTCTTTGCGCTAGTCATTTTCTTCCTGATACCCACAGCTATCGGTGCACTTATTTTGCGAAAAGCAGTCAGTATGTTTAATAAAGGGGTATATGCTGAAGAGCAGGATGTACGAATGCCCTCTCTATTTAAAGCCATGGGGATCTTATTTATAGCGACTTTTATTTGTTATATCGTTTGGTTTATCTCCGGGTACGTTTCACAGAGCTATTTTTTACTCAGTCCTGAAGAATTACGAAGTGGGTATATTCTTCTTTTAATGATTCCTCCAGTGGTTATCGGATTTTTTGCCTATAGTGGAGTAGTTTGCTGGTTGATGTCTGTTACTTATGGGACAGGAATGCTGATTGTCTTGAATGATTATATTGTCCGATTCGTGATACTTCTGATATTAGGTGGGATTTCTTTTGTGCTCGATGGTATTCGTTTGAGCTTAAGCTAACAGTCAATATAAATGAATGCGATGAGCACTTTTTACCCTAGGTGCTATCGAGAAGTATCACGCCAATTCGTGCAGCGGCTCACCATAGGGCAATGTAATAATCGGACGCCCTGAGTGGTCAAGATAATGCTTTTGTGCATCAATCCCCAGGTGTTGATAAACCGTCGCCAGCACATCTTGCGGCGTCTTGGGATTATCTTTTGGAAACGCGCCTTTCGAATCGGATGAACCCACCACGCGACCTCCTTTCACCGGTCCGCCTGCGATGGCAGCACTAAAGACATTCGGATAATGATCGCGGCCCGCATTTTTATTCACGCGTGGCGTACGTCCAAACTCACCCCAGGCCACAACGAGTGTCGTTTCCAAGAGGCCCCGCTGGTCCAGGTCTTCAAGCAAGGCGGAGTAACACTGGTCCCAGCGAGGCAGAAATCCATTGCGCATCGAATCAAAGCCTTGCACGTGTGTGTCCCACCAGCGACAGTCCACCGTCACCAGCCGTACGCCCGCTTCCACCAGACGACGGCCTAGTAATATTCGCTGCGAAAACGCATTCGCACTACATCGTGTGGGATCCATCGGATCGTATCGCGGAATAAATCCATAGCGTTCGCGCGTGCTGCTGCGTTCTGAATCAAGATCGAAGGCTTTGCGGGCTTTGTCAGAACTGAGTATCCCAAACGCCTGCTGTTGAAACTTGCTGATGGCATCCAGCTGTCCCGAGCGGTCCAGATCGGTACGAAACTGGTCAAAGCCTTTCAGTAAATTTTTACGCTGTGCAAAGCGAGTCTCATTGATGCCTTCCACCAGCGAAAAGTTTTGCAATTGAAAAGGACCATCATTGGCAGGGTCGGCCAGAGTTTCAAAAGGCTTGTGAGCAACGCCCAGATAGGATGAGTCGGTTCCCGGAACCTGCCGAGGAATCATCACGTAGGGGGGAAGCTCAGGTGTTAGATGTCCTAATTGTTCAGAGACAATCGATCCGCAACTGGGGTGAACGTTGACGGTTGGGTCAGGACCCGGTTTGTGTCCGGTAAACAGAATCTGGTCCCCGGCAGAGTGACCGGCGTTCGTATGATGCAGGCTACGGACGATGGACCATTTCTCCATGATCTTCGCACAGCGGGGCATCAGGTCGACAATTTCAATTCCGGGAACAGAAGTTTTAATAGCGCCAAACTCGCCACGAAATTCCGTCGGCGCGTTGGGTTTGGGATCCCAGGTTTCATGCTGAGAAGGGCCACCCCGCATCCAGAGAATGATCACCGAGTTCTCTTTTTTCGCGGTGGGGCCGGCTTGCGCTTCATGTTGCAGGAGGTCAGACAGCGTTAGACCGGTAAGCCCTAAGCCCCCTGCTTTCAAAAAGCCACGTCGGTTCAGACGCAGTGACTTTCGGAATTCAGCACAGCCACTTTGCAGCCGACTTTGAGCCATCTCTAATTTCTCCTCAAACTAAAAAGCTGAGAGTTACATCGGTTTTCGCTTATGTTATCAAAAAATAGGCTGCCAACCAAGCAAATAATGGTTCTGTTTTCATCTCACTTTATTTGGAAGGTCCCTGAAATTTATTCCAGAATAAGGTTCAAATATACAGTACTTTGGTTGACATGATGTTATGTTATGGGTATTTATTTTTGATGTACACAACTGTGGTATTCGTGAAATCAAGTCGAAAATTGAAGGGGAAAATCAATGATAGATTCGTCAGCGTTTGTATTAGCAGCTCCAGGTCGCCTGGAGGCGATTCTCTGTGTTCTCGTTGTCGCTCTCCCCATAGGATTGATGATTGGCGCTGTGGTTCTACGGGCTGCTGTCAGTCTGTTTAATAAATTCGCTGGTACGAGTGAAGTGGAAGAGACGGGAGAGAGCTCCGATTTGGTTCCAGAACCTTCAATGTTAAAGGCCGTGGGCATTCTGTTAATTATAGGTGTGGCCAATTTCATGATTGGTTTGATACTGAGTGTGGTGGCAAGTGGTTTTGGACTGAATCAGGCAGGACCGGAAGGGCTCAGTCTCAGAAATCAAATAATACTTAATTTGGCATCTTTACCTGTTACTTTTTTCGTGTCATCAGCACTTCTTTCAGCGCTGTTACCCACAACGTTCAAACGTGGTATGGGGGTCGCTCTTTGCCAGTATATTATTTCAATTCTATTGGGATTAGTGATCGGTCTCATCGTGATGATTGTTGGTTTAGCACTTGGTTAATAATGAATCTGTTGTACTAACTTACAAATTACCCAATGATACTGCGCTAGACTTGGTATAGGAATAAGACTCCGCTTACGCTGCGTGTCTTAAGAAACCTGAAAGTATCAGACTGAAGTTCTATTGAGTAGAATGTCTAATATAAAGATAAATATTTTTGGAGCTTACTGGGTGGATAGAGACAATGGCAGATAGTTTGACAGCATTTCTGGGGCCTCCCGGTAATCCATTTCGAGTGATGATCTTAATCATCGTACAAGTACCATTTATCTCTTTTATCTGCACACTGCTTCTTCGCTATTCAGTTGATCGTTTCAATAAGATGGCGAGAGACAACCCAATTGACAGGCCATCCATGCTTAAGGGGTTTGGATGCTCGCTCGTTTACGTCACAATCAACTTTCTGGCTCTGTTCATATTAAATTTCGTGCTTAAGCAATGGGGATGGTACATCTCACACTTAGTCGGTCAGATGATCTTATCCCCCTATTTAATTCTAATGAATGCCCTGATTCTCATGCTTGCCCTCCCGGAAAGTTTTAAAAGAGCATTTCTAGTCTCTTCAATTTTTTGCTGATGAACCTGATCGGCACCTTCCTCGCTGATGTTTTTGGTTCCTTTTAGAATTCTTCGTAGTCAGCAAATGAAGTAGAAAGCAGTCTAGCTCCTTGACAGGACAGACATGTGAAACGATCGTTTACTGAATTTTCCCACGACCCAGAATCGGCCAGACGACTTCCAGACGATCATTGCGGAAGCCGTAGAAGTTTTCGTGCAGGATCGTGGTGAAGTCGGCGTAACCCGGGATGAGTTCAATCTTATCGCCGATCTTGAGGTCCTGTGACTCCGGCCCCAGATCGACGGCACAGTGTTCCGCGCTGAGGGATGTGACCTTTGCATCGGGCCAGGCTTTGACCAGAGGAAGCTGAAAATCAGGGTGCATGGTTTTGCGTCCACAGTCGAGAACCATGCGTCCCTTTTCAGGACGACTGACAACCGTCGCCAACACGCTTAATGAATAATCGAGTCCCGTCAGACCACATTTGTTGACGTACATCGGATCCGCAAAAATACCACCACCCGCCTGTAGTTCGGTAATCCCTTCACAGTTAGATGTAATCTGGTAGGATCCGGTACCGCCAGCACTCACAATTTCGCAAGGAATACCCTTGGATTCGATGGCCGTCTTGCAACCGACGAGCGTTCGCATCGCTTCTTCAATTTTTTCCTTTTTCTCATCCTGATCCTCAACCTGCAGGAGATGTCCCTCGTAACCCATGATGCCTGCCAATTCGAGTCCATCAAGTTTATCGATGGCCATCGCCAGGTCGAGCGTATCCTGTCCCGGGCGTGATCCGACTCGATTCAAGCCGATATTCACTTCGGGCATCATCCGGCAGGTCACTCCCGCTGCATCGCACATCATTGCCAGAGGTTCGATCTGAGCAAAATGATCGCAGGCTATGATAGGGTTGGCATGGCGACATAATGAAACGACGCGCTCCCACTTCGCTTTTCCCACAATCATATTAGCAATCAGGATATCTTTGACTCCATTGGCCGCCATGACTTCGGCTTCAGAGACTTTGGCACATGTGACGCCGATGGCACCCGATTGCATCTGTGCCAACGCGATAGCCGGCGTCTTATGGCACTTTTCGTGAGGTCGCCACGTTTTGCCGCGGCTGAGGATATAGTCTGACATCTTCTGAATATTGGATTGCATAATATCCAGATCAATGCAGAGAATGGGAGTATCGAGGTCAAACTTGTGTGAGCCAATGGCAGACTGAGTCATAAGAAATCCTAATATCCAAAAGGTCAATGTATGCGCCAGGGTTGATTTACGAGATAGTACCGAAAACCATGGAAAAACACATGCCCATCGAGAGTTTTCTTGAATCCGGACATTATTCGAGAAACTTTTCCGACTGCGTTGACAGTTCGCAAATTCCTCGATAAACTCCGCGTCCCCATTGAAGTTGCGTTCCCAATGTGTCGATGAAAATTGGACACTGAAGATGCACAGCTTTGATGGTAGTTCTTTGACAAAATGGTTGGTGGCCCCAAATTTTAAGAGTGGAAGCCGGTACG
>NZ_CALEMX010000354.1 GCF_937910335.1 uncultured Gimesia sp.
TCACGCAAATGAATATGAATATCAAAGCTGGCGGCACGACCGTTGCTGTTTGCCTAACCGGACCCTGTCTTACTTTCGTGACAGGTTGACTCTGTATAATCGTTAAGCTTTGACATTGGCGGTCAACTGATCATGGATATGTCAAAGAATGCGTCTCATACAAGTTGGTGAAGCACCTGTTCGAACCGGCAACTGACGGTCCTTTCTATGAAAGAGTCTCAAAAGAGAACTGCTGCCGATGATGCAGTACGCCACATGATCTGCAAAGAATCTTAAGCTGCGATGTAATGTAAGAACTTCGAACAGCGACCCTGATCGAACAGGAATGTGAGAGCGCCAAAGGAAAATGTGATTTGACGATGTTCTGTATCTCAGCGGTAAAATTTCAGCTCCAGGCTTTCCAAGATACCAGCCGGTCAGTTGGCAGCCTTTCTTCGAATCAGAATGTGTCAACAACGTGTTCCATTTCAACAGTGATGTTGATGTTTTCTTCCAGACGATTGAACGCATTCCATAAAGTTATAAGGCTTGCAGACTATGATCTGAGCATGTTCATTCTGTGCCTGCTATTGCAGAGTTATTGATTATGCGGGTTAATAACAATTGTTCTGATGAATGCTGGTCGTAACAAATGAACTTAGAGTTCTTCACGTCTCGTAAATTTCAACCAAAAAGTCACCCTTTATTTCTCAAGATCACTGATCGGCAATGACGATCTATTTTGCACATCTTGACAACAGTTGAGAAGCGACAGCAGGTGATAGCATAAACAGACAAATGATGTCGAATCGGTTGATGGAATAATTTTAAAGCTCATAGTGCACCTGTCCCGATCACTTTTCTCTTACAAGATGTATTTATCCTGAGAAGACCAACTTTAACGAATCGCACGCCTTAGGGAGCAGCATCGCATGCCTTTGTGTCCCAAACACACTAGTCATCAGGTTAAGGAAGCCCACTCAAGATTAGGACGATCGCTTGTTAAAATTCAAAAAACACATCAAACCTCAACAGTAGAATCAGAAACACTTGAGACCATGTTTCACAACTGGGAAAAGAAATGGGTACACCGCCGCGAGTTAATCTCCAGTCGCATCCAGATGATTGAAAATCAATTGAAAGAGTTGGGAGATCCAGAGCTTCCAATGCCTCCGTTTGCCATTTTCGACGCGCCGGGAGAGTAATCACAAAGTGATCAGCTTCATCATAGGCTGAAAGATTTGATCAATGCCTGGAATTGTTCAGGCGGATCATGTCATTCCATCAGATGAGGGAGCTCATGATCGTAGTTGATTGACAACTCTGCTGATTCGACGAATGGCTTCTTCGATTTCCTCACTCGTATTGAGGATCGACAGGCTTAATCGAACAGCAGAGCGGTAAACACTCTCTTCGCAATTCATAGCCAGCATTACGGGGGCCGGGTCTCGCGAACCGCTTGCGCAGGCACTACCTAGAGAGCAGGAAATACCGGCTAGATCCAGAGATATCAGTAACGCTTCTCCATCCAGGCCGGGGAATGAGATATTGAGTGTATTTGCCAGTCGGTGTTGTTGTGAACCATTGACGACAATTGGAGCACACTTTTCAGTGAGAGCTTGTTGTAAGCGATCTCTGAGAGCGGCTATTTTTTGAGATTGTGATTCTCTGTCTTGCAACATGCATTTCAGAGCGTGTGCCATTCCCGCGGCCAGCGCCACGGGTTCGGTGCCTGCACGCCGTCCGCGCTCCTGGTGGCCTCCGACGAGTTGAGGTAGCAGACGTGCTCCCTCTTTAACAACCATTGCACCGATACCGCGTGGACCATGAAATTTATGAGCCGCCAGACTAATGGCTGTGGCACCGGATTCATGAAAGTTGAACGGAATTTTTCCGATCGCTTGAACACAATCCAGATGCAGAGGAATTCCTTTTTCTTCACAAATTGCTGCAATCGGGGCAATCTCCTGGATGACTCCTGTTTCATTGTGAGCCAGAATGATGGTAACCAGTTGAATCCTCTCCCAGTCTAACTGAGGGAGTTGGCTCTGGTCGATTCTACCATCAGTGCCGATTTTCAATAGCCTCTTTTTAATTCCCTGTGAGGACAACCTGCGAATGGTATTCACGGTCGCCGGATGTTCGCCATCGGTTAAGGCAATCTCGCCCGGGATTCCCGTCAGAAATCCTTGAATGGCAAGATTGATCGCTTCTGTACCCCCACTGGTGAATATGACTTCCTGAGGTTTTGATCCCAGCAGCGATGCCATTTGTTCTCGGGCATCTTCCAGTACTCTGCGGGCCTGACGTCCCTCGGCATGCGTACTACCCGGATTGGCGTAATGAGTTCGGTACTGCTCTGCAACAAGATCCACCACTTCATTCAGAGGTTGCGTTGTGGAATTGTTGTCCAGAAAGATGCGTTGTGAATTGGGAATCGACATGAGGCGTGATTACTTCATAGTCAGCAAGGTAACGAAAGACCGTGGGTTTTTTACCCTTTGACGGCTTCTTTTGCCTGCGCTTTCAGCTGGTTGGGAACATGTTCAATCAGCATATCAATAATATCATCCGGCGTGAGTCCTTTACTATCAGCCTGAAATGTCGTCACTATCCGATGCCGGAGAACGGCATGTGCTACCGATTTGATATCCTCGGTAGAAACATGAAACCGACCTTCCAAAATGGCTCTGGCTTTGGCTCCCAGTACTAAAAACTGACCAGCCCGAGGACCGGCGCCCCAAGATAGATATTCTTTGATAAACTTAGGCGCTGTTGCTTCAACCGGGCGAGTGGCCCGGACGAGATCGCGAGCATATACAAAGACATGTTCGGCAACTGGTACTTTGCGGACAACTTCCTGCAACGCCAAAATCTGGCGCCCAGTGAGGGCTGCTTCCAATTGAGGCTTATGGTTTCCGGTTGTCTGTTTGAGGATCATTAGCTCTTCTGCAGCAGACGGATAGTTGACCACGACATTGAACATGAATCGGTCCAACTGTGCTTCCGGAAGCGGATACGTTCCTTCCTGTTCAATCGGATTTTGTGTTGCCAGTACAAAGAATGGTTCCGGTAAACGATACGTACTGGAACCGACGGTGACATGTCGTTCCTGCATTGCTTCCAGTAAGGCAGCCTGCGTTTTGGGAGGTGTGCGGTTAATTTCGTCTGCCAGGAGTACGTTGGTGAAGAGTGGTCCCTGCATAAATTGAAACGAACGGTGGCCCGTTTCGGGGTCATCCTGCAAAACATCGGTTCCCGTAATATCTGAGGGCATCAGGTCGGGGGTAAACTGAATTCTGCGGAATGAGAGATGCAGGATTTGGGCAATCGTACTGACTAGTAGAGTTTTAGCCAGACCGGGTACACCTACCAGTAGACTATGACCGCGGCTGAATAATGAAATCAGAATTTCATCCACGACTTCGCTCTGGCCAATAATCACTTTGCCGATTTCCTCGCGCATGAGGAGATAAGCATTCGAGAGACCACGGATGGCTTGTGCCTCCAGATCTCGTTGTGCTTCATCATCTTCCTGAATCATGAGTTGATCATCATGGTCGCTCATATCCACAACAGCCTTATCAAGAATACTCCAAACTACTATTAATTCACTGTATTGTTTATACTTATCAGTAGAACCGAATGGAAGGGGCCATTGGTTGTGTCGTTAAATGAAGCCCCGATTTCTGATCAATCCTGTTCGTCAGTCAATGTTTTAAAACGCGTCCATTTTATCCATGGCTGCTCCTGCACTATTATACTTGATTCAAGTGGTTCTGGGGACGCTACGATAAACCTGGATACAGGCTAAGTGTTAATATCAGAATAACTTGCAAAACAGAATGTGAGTGAGAAAGTGACTCAATCCCCAGTATCATATCTTGTATTTGACGTCGAAGCGGTCGCTGACGGAGACTTGATTTCCCGAGTTCGCTATCCCGAAGAAGAATTAACTCCCCAGGCAGCGATTGCCAAATATCAGGGAGAACAATTCGAGTCAACAGGCAGCGATTTCATACCTGCCACCTTTATGTTGCCTGTATCTGTCGCCATTGCCAAAATTACCGCCGATTACCGCCTGCAGGATTTAACAGTACTTGATGCTCCGGAATTTCGACCGAATGTGATTATTAAGAAGTTCTGGCAAGGCTGGACACACTACGGCCAGCCCACTTTTGTGACTTTTAATGGCAGAGGCTATGATTTGCCGGTCCTGGAACTGGCTGCTTACCGTTACGGGATTAGCTTGCCGGAATGGTTTAATCTTGATGCCCGAAGTTTTGAACAGTCGCGAAATCGTTATAATTCTTCCGCGCATATCGACTTAATGGATCTGTTTTCCAACTTCGGTGCCGGTCGAGTTACCGGAGGGTTGAACCTGCTGGCGAATCTGATTGGTAAACCGGGTAAGACCGGCATCGATGGTTCGAAAGTTCAAGCAATGTATGACGCAGGAAAAGCCGGAGAAATAAACGACTATTGTCGTTGTGATGTACTAGATACATATTTTGTGTTTCTGAGGTCACGGGTTCTTACAGGACAACTCAGCATTGATGAAGAACAGGAAATCGTGACCGAAGCCTATCGTTACCTTGAAGGGGAATCCGAAGGAAACGCCGCCTATCTGCATTATCTGGAGCACTGGGGTGACTGGGAAGCACCCGAAGAATAAGCGCCCGCAAGGCTTACTTTTTGTATCGCACTTGCATATCTGACAACAGAAACTCCGACACCCGATTGTTCCTGGTCTCAGTGATTTTGACAGGCAAGGATTTCTCGGTGTTAAAGACTATTTCGACGGCATCCCATTTGTCCCCTTGATAGTCGTTTGGTGGACTGGTGGGGTTCGGCTTGATATTCAACGTGATGATTCGTGGTGCGGAGGGACTTTTGTCGTCGGTGGATAGCTCGATCGCGAAGGATTCGATGATAAATGTTTTTTGATCGACGTCGATCAGCCAGGGTTGGAGGACGCTTTGATAAGGTAAATTACCGTTGATGTAGGTACCATCGGGTTTGGTATACCGCTTTTGGGGAACATTAGCTTGCCGGTTATCCCCAAGTTTGAAAATCAGCACACCATTACCTAATTTGATTGAGTCAATTCGTTCTGATTCCGCAATCCAGCGTGAGACCAGCTTTTCGATTTCCCGCAATTCACTCGTCTTAATATTCTCAGAGTAGGATTGGGAAAACGAGATGTTTTTGATTGGACCCATCGTGGAAATGAGAGATTGATGCTTTCCGTCTGGCAGAAACACTGCTTTTGCGACTGTTCGTAGAACCGACTGTGGATGAGAATTTGTTTCCGCTAATGTTTTCAATTGCATTGCTTTATTAGCCGTCAATTCGATCGAAGCGAATCCTTGTTTTTGTTTGGCAGGATCAGACAGAAACGTCAGTGCTTCCGGCAGCATGGATTGAGTATTAATCCGCAGTTCAAAAGGGCGGCAGAGATGTCGAGTGAGTACATCTCTGGGTTGGCCTCGCAGGATGAGAGTTGTTTTCGTTTGCTTTACAACTCGCCAATCATAGTCTGAAAGTAATTTTTGCGCATGAACGGGTTGTTGAAATTCTGAGATCAGCGAGAGTTCATGTCCTGAGAAATAAGTTCGATTCCCTTTTTTAAACTCGTCCACTTTTGACTGGGGAGATAGAGAGGGATGAATTTGGGACGCCGCCGACCATTGTTCTATAATTATTTTGGAGTTAGTTCTGATTGGCTTGTAGGGAAGATATTTGCCAGTGATCTGATCATAGGGTGGCGTTGATCTTGATATTCTGCGTGGTTGAGACGGAAGCCGGTCATCTGCCCGAAGTTGCTGATTGCCTGTCAGGATTAATAAGATCAGAGTAGAAATGAAAATAGGATGACGACGCATCGCTGGACTCACTATCTAATTAGGGAGGCGAATAGAACTTCGCGAGGGAGTGGAAAGAACCGAAAGGCAGGTAGTCAGAGAGGGCTGAAATGTAGCAGAAAAGTCAAATTAGCAAAATGGCAAAATTTTGTCTCTCAATCTGGTTGATAAGTTCAGACAGACTAGCAGGTTAGAAAAATTTCAGTTGTTTTGATTTGCAGGCTTGGGCTTTGGGGTTAACGAATCCTTTTTTTTCTGAATCGATTGAATCAACGATTTGAATTCGGGTA
>NZ_CALEMX010000355.1 GCF_937910335.1 uncultured Gimesia sp.
ACCGTCGAGTGGAAGCTGTTATTGCGCTATGCGACGAATTTAATTGGCCGATCACCATTCACTTCCAGGACAATAAAACCGGTTTTAATCAGGGGATTGAACAGCATCTCGAGACTTATTTAAAGAAGTATCAACGCGTGCGCATTATCGGGCATGCACAATCTTTCTGGTCTCACATCAGCGCTGATGTTCCGTCACCCGAAAAGACACTCTATCCCACGGGGCCAGTCAAACCTGGTGGGCTGCTGGATCATCTATTGGGCGAGTATCCCAATCTGTATGCGGATATGTCAGCGGGTAGCGGTTTCACTGCCATCTCACGCGATGAAGAATTCAGCGATGGTTTTCTTCAGCGACATCGAAAACAGTTGCTCTTTGGGAGCGACTGTCCTTGTTATGATGGTCGTGGTGCCAATTTTAAAGGGATGTGTTACAGCACTCGCCTGCAGCAATTCTTGCACCGTATGGTTAAGGATCAAGATGCATTACAAGACATCTTTTATAATAACGCCGAACGCGCTTTAAATGGAACAACATAGCTCAGCACACGTGTTGAATTATTTTGTTGAGAATAATAAGCGACGATAATAAATCGAGAATGGTCATTCTGTGGGGCAAGTTCGGTTTCTGTGGTGTGAGCCTGCGTTGAATCAATCGTAGTGAGTGTGGAGAATGTCATGACTTTCTCAAGAGACAAGTTATATGGGCTGTCAAAAGATATTTACTGTCTGCATTTGAAAAGTTGGTGTGTGACTTTCTTTTCTATGTTCTTGATCCTGGCCATTCCGGCTCTCAATACTGACGCGAAAGACAAGGTGATCCGCGTCGGGATGATTGGACTCGATACATCACATGTGATTTCATTCACGAAAATGATCAACGATCCGCAAGCACAGGGTGATCTGGCTGATATCCGCATCGTGGCTGCATTTCCGGGAGGTAGCCCATCGTTTCCATTGAGCCGTGATCGAGTGGCGGGGTTTACAGACCAGATTCGAAAAATGGGCATTGAAATATCCAGTTCGATTCCGGATCTTCTGAAAAAAGTTGACGTTGTTATGTTGGAGAGTGTTGATGGGAGTCAACATCTCGAACAGGTGAAGCAGGTTTTTGAAGCGGGTAAACCTGTCTTTATTGACAAACCGTTTACGGCTTCACTCACCGATGCTGTTGCCATCCAGCAACTCAGTCGAAAACATGGCGTCCCTTTCTTTTCCTGTTCATCGAAACGGTATAGTCGCGACCTGCTAGCACTCATGGATGCGAAGAAATTGGGAAAGATTATAGGATGTGATGTTTATGGTACGTCGAAATCGGTACCGAATCATCCGGACTTGTTCTGGTATGGCGTGCATGGAAATGAAATGCTCTTTACCATAATGGGATCAGGTTGCGTTTCAGTATCCGCTAGACAAACGCCTGCCTTCGAACAGGTAACAGGAGTCTGGAAAGATGGTCGAGTCGGTACTTTCAGAGGAATTCGTGATGAAGGGGGACGCCCGGGCTTTGGTGCTACTGTATTTGGTGAAAAACGTACTATGTATCACGCAGTGGGAGGTGACAAAGATGGACTGATGCAGGAAATAGCACGTTTCTTCAAAACCGGGAAGCCGCCTGTTTCGCCCGAGAAAACAGTCGAAATATTTGCTTTTATGGAGGCTGCTGAAGAAAGTAAACGCCTTGGGGGCGTACCTGTGACAATTGACAGCGTACTGAAACAAGCAACTAAGGTAGCAAAAAAACTCATCACCAGTACAAAAACAAAAACTCCGTATGAGATCGCTACGTTTCGCGTCGATGTGACCTGCCCATTGGGACATCCATTGCTCGCACGGAGGCAGGGTATTGCAAAATCAATCGGTGATCCTCTATATGCCCATGGTATCACACTACTGGGTGCTGGACGGCCCATTGTTATAGTTGCTGTCGACTGGTGTGAGATTCGCAACGACGCATACGATCACTGGCGGGAAGTTCTGGCAACTGCAGCCGGAACAACACCCGAGCGAGTGGTGCTATGTGCTGTGCATCAGCATGATGCACCTTTGCCCGATATTGGGGCACAGAAAATACTGGACGAAGTTGATATGGCAGGTGTCATGTGTGACGTGGGATTCTTTAAAGCGACAGGAAAACACATTGCTGCGAGTTTACGAGACAGTCTGACTCAACGTCGATCCATCACGCACCTCGGACTGGGCCAAAGTAAGGTGGATCGCATTGCTTCGAATCGACGTGTGGTTCTTGATAATGGTAAAGTCACTTTCAGACGAGGAAGCAACGGTTCTTCCGATCGCATCAATCGCGAAGCACCTGAAGGTTTGATCGATCCCTGGCTCAAGGCGATCAGTTTCTGGGATGGTAACCAACCGATCGCAGTGATAAGTGCTTATGCCACACATCCGATGAGTCACTATGGGCGGGGGGTAGTTAGTTCTGACTTCGTTGGTATGGCGCGCGAATTCCGACGAAGAGATGATCTTTCCATTCTTCAGATGTATGTTTCAGGGTGTAGTGGAGATGTAACGGCGGGCAAATATAACGATGCATCTCCTGAAAATCGTCCTGTACTGGCAAAACGTCTTTATGATGCAATGAAAGTATCTTGGGAATCGACCAGGCGGGTTCCGATTGAACAAATTACGTTTCGATCAACGTCCCTTGAACTTGAATTTCGCAAAACTGATGAATACACAGAAACAGCAATGCGGCGCGTACTGAATAACAAATCGGCAACTCAAAGAGACCGCGTGCATGCCGCAATGGGGCTTAGCACACTGAAACGCTTACAGGCAGGTTGTGCTATCGATATGCCATGCATTGACTTTGGAGCAGCACAGATTGTACTTTTTCCAGGGGAGTCATTTGTAGGATACCAGATTTTTGCGCAGAAATTGCGTCCCGATTCTTTTGTGATGTCGATCGGGTATGGAGAATGCTGGCCCGGATACCTTCCGACTCAGGCTGCTTTTAAGGATAACTTTGACGGACATTACTGGTTGTGGGTTGCACCAGGCGCTGAAGAACGTATCACTGCAGCCTTGAAACGTGTACTGCTTCCTGGCAAACAGAAGAACTAACAGCTTGGAGAGAAATTTGTATAATCAACTGATGAATCATTTCGTGATACAAGGCTGGTCGCTGATGTTGTTGCTCGGTTTGAATTTGATTCAGCCGAGTTTCGCAGATGGCGCGCCAATTAAGATGATAGATCCTGATAGTTCCACCGGATCGTCAGCAGCAGTCGTTGTCTCGCAAAGTACACTCGCCCATACTTCACTCCTCCTTCCTCTCGACAAGACGGGTCAAATTGTCGGCGAGAGTGATGCCAGTAAACAGCTGGTTCATCTTGGCAGTGATCTCAAAAGAATTCTAGACATTTCAGGAAGTGGTTTAGATCAGGTCATTCAAATTAATATCTGTGTCAAAAATCGACTCGATCTGCCAAAAGTTCAACACGAACTGGTCACTTTGTTTAAGGGCAAAACTCTTCCGGCAACAACGTTTATTGCAGGTGACCTGCCGCATCCGAAAGCACTTGTTGCTGTTGACGCTGTGGCTGTCTCATCGTGGAAGTCCAAAGACACGGTTCAGATATTGACGCATCCCGATGTATTCCATCAGCAGGGGCAATCGCACGTCGCTTTACTTCCCTGGGGAGAGACAGTTTACCTGTCTGGCTGGGTTCATCGTGGCAAAGCAGAACTGGCAACCGCCGTCGATGGAACGTTAGCGTTTCAACAAAAACTGTTAAAGCGACTGGGGGGTGACCTGGATGGAGTTGTACGGATTCGTGTTTTTCTCAAACCAGAAACCGAACGTGATGTTGTCGCAGCATCCATTACCAGTTTATTCAAAGACAGCAAAACTGTACCGCCGGTTGTTTACACTCCCTGGGGAAATAAACGCACACCGGAAATTGAATTCATTGCCGCCGGTCGAAAGCCGACTATACAACCTCGACGCTCTGGAGTCGAATTCTTTAACGTTCCGGAACTGAAAGTATCTCCCGTATTCAGTCGAGCAACACGAATCAATTCGGATCGACGAATTTACATTTCAGGAATTTCCGGTAAGGCAGGGGACAGCGCGGATAAGCAGGTGAGCATTGTCTTCGAACAGTTGCAAGAAGTACTCAAGAAATCGGGCAGCGACAAAAATCATCTTGCTAAAGCGACCTATTTCATGGGTAATAGCGAAGCAATTAAAGCATTAGGTGAAGAGCGTCGGAAAATTTATGATCCGAAACGTCCACCGGCTGCTTCCGGTTTTCTGGCGGGACCCAGTCCGTTTGCGGGTTCTGTGGTCAATATGGATATGATTGCGATTCCTGTTCCCACTGATTCAAATCAGAATGAGAAACAGAGCAAATCGCAGCAGACCAGTCTCACCGATGCGTTGGCGACATTCAAAGTTGCATCAGGTTTTCATGTCGAATTAGTGGCGGCAGAGCCCTTGTTACGTGATCCAGTGGCCATGGCTTTTGATGAATTCGGACGGATGTTTGTTGTTGAATATCCGGAATATAACCAACAGTTTTCCAAAGACAAACGGGAAATCAATGGTAATATTCGTCTGCTGGAAGATACTGACGGTGACGGTCGATTTGATAAGAGCACCGTGTATGTCTCGGGGTTGAAGGCGCCCTCTGCTGTTGCCTGTTATAACGGTGGTCTGTTTGTGGCAGCGGCTCCGGACGTATTGTTTTGTAAAGATACAAACGGCGATGGCAAGGCTGATCAAAAGCGAGTGGTATTTACCGGATTTCGTCGGTTGGAAAATCGAACCGACCCATCATTAAATACATTTCTTTGGGGATTAGATAATCGGTTTCATGCCTGCACCAGTTATTCGGGTGCCAACGTTCGGGCCGTGATGGATAAGAAATCGCAAGCACGATCCATTGGGAATAGAAATTTCCTGTTTGACCCGCGCACTTTACAATTTGATCTCTCCAGCGGTGGAGGACAACATGGTCTGGCCATAGATGATTGGGGTCGCGAATTTCTCTGTACGAACAGTTCGCCAGTAAAAATGTTAATGTATGATGATCGCTATCTGGCACGAAACCCCTATCTGAAAGCACCGGCTCCAGCCGTCGAGATCAGCGAGGGTGGTAAGCATACGCAGTTATTTCGCATCAGTCCGGAGGAGTTCTGGCGTCAAGAGCGAACGCGTTTACGATCTGCGGGTAAAATGCGAGGCAGTAATGAAGGTGGTAAATCATCCGGTTTCTTTACTGCAGCGACTGGGGTGACGATCTATCGCGGCGATGCCTGGCCTGCGAAGTATCGTGGCAGTGTCTTTGTGGGTGAGCCAGCAAACAATTTGGTCTTTCGTGCACAGCTGGAGCTAAACGGAGTGGGGCTGATCGCAAGGCGTGCTGATCCAAAGTCTGAGTTTCTCGCTTCGACTGATACCAGATTTCGTCCAGTTCAATTTGCCAACGGACCTGATGGTAATCTGTATGTTATTGATATGAACCGCGATTTGATCGAAGGGGCCATGTTTCTTCCACCGGAACTATTACAAAATCTTAAAGTGAACGGTGGTGATAATCGTGGGCGAATTTACCGAATTGTGCCCGATGAATTCAAACAACAAGTCCTTCCCAAATTTAGTGAGGCAACATCCATAGAATTAGTCGGGTTGCTGGAGCATCTCAACGGCTGGCATCGTGATACCGCATCCAGGCTGTTATACGAACGACAGGACCAGGCCGCGGTCGAACCGCTGAAAAAACTGGCTGCGGAATCTGACTTCTCCGTCGCTCGCATGACCGCAATGTATACGCTTGATGGACTTAACGCGTTGGATGATCAGACTCTCCTCAGGGCCATGGACGATAATGTTGCCAACGTCCGTATTCATGCGATTCGGCTAGCTGAAGATCGGCTTGACGCGTCTTCAGCATTGCAAGTCAAGTTGATCGAATTAACGGACGATTCAGATCTCAATGTGCGGTATCAGCTTGCATTCTCACTGGGAGAGTTAAAAACGTCTCCAGAACGTAATCAAGCCCTGTCGCAAATCGTCCTCCGGGATGGAATGAATCAATGGATGCAACTGGCCCTGTTGAGTTCGCTTTCAGAGGGGGCAGGAGAACTGTATCAAAGACTCGCTGACAATGAAGACTTTCGTAAAACGAAATACGGGCGTCGATTTCTCAGTGCATTAACGCGCCAGATTGGAGCTGCCAATCGCCAGCAGGAAATTGCTGTTGTCCTGGATAGCCTCGGTAAATGGAAAGGTGAAGAGAAAGAATTAGAAGAGACCATCGTACTTGCAATGCTGAGACAGCAATCAGTTAAGGCACGGCGTCAACTTCTCGCTAGAAATCACAGTAAGCTAAAAGCGATTCTGAATCGTATTTTAGATGCAGCAAGTGAAGATGCTCTGAATGAAAAACAGAAGTTAGTTCAACGTGTTGAAGCAATTCAAAGGCTTGTTTTTTTTCAATACAGCGAAGTAAAAGATGTGTTATCTTTGTTGCTCGAGCCACAACAGGATCATCCGGTACAGGCTGCCACCATTCAAGCACTTGCACAATATAAAGATGTTGGCATCCCGGAGTTGCTCATTGAACGATGGTCAAAGTTGACTCCGGCGTTACGAGCTAAGGCATCCGAAACTCTATTTTCTCGATCAGCATGGAGTACTGCATTTCTCGATGCCATTGAGAAAGAGCAGGTTGGACGGGGAGATCTCGATCCTGCGCGTGTCGAATTACTCAAACGGCATCCAGACAAAATTTTGGCGAGTCGCATTCAGAAGCTGTTTGCCAATACTTCACTAGAACGTCGTAATGAGATCGTTCAACAGTATCAATCATCGCTCAAATTGCACGGTGATCCTGCCCAAGGTAAGCATTTGTTTAAAAAAGTTTGTTCTGCCTGTCATCGTCTGGAAGGAGTCGGCACTGCTGTGGGAGCTGATCTAAAGGCCATCCGAGATCGTGGCAAGGCGGCAGTGTTGTTGAACATACTCGATCCAAACCGCGAAGTGA
>NZ_CALEMX010000356.1 GCF_937910335.1 uncultured Gimesia sp.
AAACGAGTGGACCAACCGGCTGCCGCATTGTTGCACGATTTGGAGCAGCGCGGAATGCTTGAAGATACTTTAGTTGTCTGGGGTGGCGAATTTGGCCGTACCCCGGAAGACCCGACTCAGGATGGTCGTGGCCATAATCATAAAGGATATACCATGTGGCTGGCAGGTGGCGGGGTTAAAGGGGGACTCACCTGGGGCCAGACCGACGAGTACGGCTACGAAGCCGTTTTTGATAAGGTTCACTTGCATGATTTGCACGCCACAATCCTGCATTCGATCGGGCTCGACCATGAGCGTCTGACGTATCGTTATGCAGGTCGTGATTTCCGTCTTACCGATGTACATGGCCATGTCGTTAAGGGACTATTCTCCTGATGCGTTGCGCGGTTTACTATTTAGAAAGAGGAGATAACTACCATGTCGAAATACTATTTTCTTTTGATCTGTGTTCTTCCCCTACTGACTGTATCGGTACTCGCACAGGACGATGCAGCTAAGCCGCCCGCGAAGGAAGCGAAACAGGATTTGCGAGAGTCCATGCTCGGTGCGTGGGTATTGCTGGGGAAACCAGGCGCGACGGAAGAACCCGCAAAGGGGGCGCGGATAAAATTCTGGGGATTGGGACACTGGTCAATTACGCAGGCTGATCCTGAAACCGGTGTTGTCATTGTTCATCATGGAGGAACTTATACACTTGATGGCGACAAGTACCTCGAGACCATTACTTTTGCCAATGAGAATACTAAGGACTATATTGGGAAATCGCTGAAGTTCAAGATTGAAGTCGAAGGAGACACGTATCGACAGTACGGCGATGGAAACCCCTTTACCGAGGAATGGCGACGTTTGAAAAAATAGCGGAGGGACTGAAACCGTAATCAGGCTGGTTCGGTCGCGGTTTCAGATTTTATTTCCTTTGAGAGGAGCCCCGGTCCGTTTGGCCCATTTGAGCCAGTTTTGTTTCATACGTTCAACGCGTTGGGGATGCTGGGCCGCTATGTTGTTGGTTTCAGTGCGATCAGCTTGCATGTCGTAGAGTTCCCATATGGTTTTATCTGCACCCCAGACCAGTTTCCAGCGTCCTTCGCGCACCGCACGATTTCCATATAAGAACCAGCAGAGTGATTCATGTCCGGCGCGTTGTTTACCAGACAGGATCGGCAGTAAGCTTAAGCCTTCCTGTCTGGGAACTGGTTGTCCCTGACGTTCCTGGGGGTATTTGGCTCCCGCGAGTTCCATGAAGGTAGGCATGAAATCCACGATGTGACCTACCTGATGGGTGATGGTATTGGCTTTGATTTTCGCGGGCCAACGTACGATTAAGGGAGTGGCGATACCGCCTTCATAGGTCCAGACTTTGAAGCGACGGAAGGGGGCACATTGAGCCCAGCCCCAGCCAGGGGCGACGAAGTCGTATGTGTTGATCCCGCCGGGCATTTCGCTGTTATACTCTTCGCGAGCTTTGCGAACCGACTCTTTCCAATATCCGGGATAGGAGGCACAGCCGCCATTGTCTGAGAGAAACATAACGATGGTATTGTCTTCGATGCCCGCCTGTTTAATGGCTGTTAAGACGCGACCAATACCCTGATCGAGAGAATCTACCATGCCCGCGTAGACTTCCATGCGGCGTTTTTCCCGTTTCAGGTTGGCGACATCTTCCCAGGCCGGAATTTTGTAATCGAAGCGAAACTTGCTGGCATTGTAATCGGGGGGTGACAATTTCCATTCGGGTTGCATGAGTCCGAGTTTGACCATCCGCTCGAATCGTTGCTCGCGCAGCTTGAAATATCCCTCTTCGTACTTGCCTTTATATTTGGCGATGTCCGCAGGTTTGGCATGTAATGGAAAGTGAGGGGCAGTGTAACAGAGGTGTAGAAAAAACGGGGTATCGGTATTTGCATTCGATTCGATTTGTTTCACCGCATGGTCGGTAAAGGCATCGGTGGCATAGAAATCATCGGGAAACGAAGTGATTTTTTGCTCGTTATGCAGAAAGGTGCGTACCTTACCGCCATTGTAAAAATCGGGATCGGGTTTTGTCGGATAGAAGAAATTACTACAGCCGTCCGCGAGGCCGTAATACTCATCAAAGCCACGATCTGTGGGACGGTTTGGCTTTGTATTTCCGAGATGCCATTTCCCGGTGAGTGAAGTGCGATAGCCGGCTGACTTGAGAACTTCCGCGAGCGTTGTCATATCGTTGTGCAAGAGTCCTCTACCACGTCGGCGCGGATGGAGGCCTGTGAGCAGAGCGGCCCGGGTGGTGACACAGACGGCGCAGTTATAAAACTGAGTGAATCTCAATCCCTCTTGTGCCAATTGATCGAGGTTTGGAGTTTGGATTTCGCTCCCATAGCAGCCGACGTCAGAGTATCCCAGATCGTCGGCCATGATCAAAATGATATTCGGGCGTGGTGGATTTCCAGCAGCGACCGCATCAACGGCCGGGAATCCGAACTGACAAGACAAGGCTACACAAAGGAGGGCAACAATGGGGAATCTCATACAGGCTCACTTCATCCTACTGAAAAGTACTTGAAACGGTTCTTCTGAGGAATCAATCCAATATTATCAGTGCACAGCGATGATGTCCAGCACCTGGGGTCGATGCCAAGAGATGCTCAAACGCGTATGCATTTCAAAAGGAGAATCCCCGGTCTTCATGAAATTCTCTTGAGTGGTCGATGCCGAGTGATATAATCATTTCAGTTCAAGTATGAAATTGTTTCAGCCAACATTTGATAAACCCCTTCGGCAATTTACTCAATGGAAGTATCCCATGCCCGACACTGTTGAAGAGTTTGAACCGGAAGAACCGGAAGAAAAACTTGAAATTGAGAAAAAAGTTCGTTCTCGATTCCGCGTGGTTTTGGTGCATGTGCTGAAAACGTGTGTCTTTCTTCCATTCCCAATCAAGTACCTGTTGTTCGCTATTATCGCAATAGCCAAACCGCCATTAGCTGCCGCGATCGTGTTATGGGCAGTGGGAAGCGTTGCCGTTTACGTTTTTTCCCTGCGCAGATCTCTGTCTTCGATTCGCAAAAAAGTAACGGTTGTGAACCCGGAGGGTTGTATTGTGCCTTCGATCATCGGCTTTGGGCTCTTTGCGTTCTTTAATCTTTTCATAGACCTGGCATTGGCTACAAATTCCGGTACGAATGCGGGACCGCTCATATTGCTCTCGGTCCTATTAACTTTTTGTGTATTTGCTTACCAGTCCCTGATGACACAACGCGAATTTGCGGCAACGGAGGGTGCAAATCCCAAGTTACCCACCAGAGTCTTTGGAATTCTGATCGCGGCCGGTGATCTTGCAATCGTCGTGGGTTTCGTGGCATTCATCGTTGCGGCGATTAACGGTGCATTTTGAATTCTGACAATGGGAGAAGTCATTGGATTTCCGTCTGTCGCATTAATCTGCTACTCCATTACTTCCCCGAGTTCCCGCAATAATTCGAAAGTAAACAGACCGGTATTGTGTCCATCGCTAAAGGTAATTCTATAGGCATAGTTACCCGCCAGACTCATCTTTTCGACTTTCATCGGCTTAAGATCGTCGGGCGAAAGCACCGTAAGCTGCATGGGATCCGCAGTTTCAGCGCCACTCTCATGACGGCAGGCTGCACAAGGACAGGCTTTGCGTAACGCCGAAAAGGGATAACGCTTTCGCTGGCCATCATTCCATTCGATGAGCAATGCCGTGTCGTCGATGAGTTTTAATTCTGTAGGCGAAAAATCCATGTTGTATTTTTTCTATTGATGCTTTTCACATTCATTGATTCAACGGGGCACTGATACAATCGATTTTCTCGATGAACCAAGGGGCACAATATAGTACTTCATCCCGTTAATTTCTTGTTGTTTCCAACCCCTTGGATAGGAATTTGCTTTGGGTAGATCGCGCACCTTAACTGCATTGAGTGGAACGGGCACATTAAACGGAGCTATTGGTGGCCTTGATGGTAAATCACCAACGTGTGTGTAAGTCATCTTCGCTGGTTTAAATTTTTCCAGTTCTGCAACCCGTTTCTCAAGCTGAGCAATTCGTTCGAGTAACTTTTCTGTTTTGCTATCTGAATCCAGTTGTGGTTTTTCAGCCTCGACGGCGCTGCGCAAGCTGCCTGAGGTTAAGCACAATAAAACAGTCACAACTGCGAATGTATAAGACAAATTTTTCATGCTTGAAACTCCTGTTAATGTATTCGACATACAAGATGTTCGGCTCACCGATATCCGAAACCGTTCTGCTGCGAATTGTAGCAGATTCCAGAGATTTGTCAGTATGACTTTATCTGACTGTATTCGTCTTTATTTTCCAGCTGGTTTGTCTGCGTTTGGTTTGTCTGCGTTTGGTTTGTCTGCGTTTTTATCATCTTGCATTTTTTGCAGGATGGTAATGGCCTGCTGTAAGGCTTGTTTCGCTGCGGGAGTTGTGACGTCAAACAGAAACAGGGAATAGCCGGCGCGTTTGATTGGCTTGAGGGAGCGGAATGCGGCAAACGGATCTTTCGAATTTGTATACAGGCCTTGCAGATGATTGGCCGAAAGTGCCAGGTATTTCCAACGATTTAAATCTGCTGGCAACGTGTCTTTTAAAGAGTGGGCATTAATAGAATAGGCTTCTGGATGTGCGGTGCCAAAATAGTAGATTAGACATTGATCTGGATCTTCTGGAGAAAGCTCAGAGAGTATCTTTTTCAGAGCGGGCAGATCCTGCCCCCAGTCGAGATTGGAATCGAGCAGATAGAAATGACCTTTCGAGGGACCTCCGATACTCGAATTAAAATAGGAGAGATAATGCGGTTGAACCGATATAATCGAGACGAGTTGAAAACCGATGCAGACAAAACAGAGTAGTGCAATCACAGAGGTTTTGCGTTGAAACCAGCGCCAGAACTGATCGATCGTAAACAGGAAGAGCAAAGGGTACAGCGTAAGCAGATAACGTTGTCCCAGATTCAAACGACTGGTTAATAACATGAATAACAAAACTGCCATTGCTAACAACCAGATGATCGGAGCATGGTTTGTCGGTTCGTTCGAAACTGGCGTACTGTTATTTTCTGAAGAAAGCGCAGGGTCATCCCCGGAAGATCGACGCCTCATTTTCCAGACATCGCGAATAAAGAAGAGTCCCAGAATGAACCCGAGGATTGTCAGCAGCAGTTCTACAGGCGTACTTTTCAATAACCAGTTCATCGGAAAGAAATACCACCATCCAGACAGTGAGACGTCACCCATAAGATAGGCGTCATGACCGGCGGCGTTATGTAGAAATTGAAATAAGATGCCAGCGAAGGGAGCAGGGCGTTTCAGATGTGAGTTTGAAACTTCCATAATCTTCTGGGCGACGGGGCCACGACCCAGTACGCGGACCCAGGCCGAATAGCCGGGAGTTTCAGCATAAGGGACGGTCTTGAGCGGCCCGCTGAAGCTGAATAAATGCAAGGCCCAGGTGAGGGGGATTGTGAAGAGTAGAAACAGAGTAAAGGAAACCGTGACACGCTTGAGTAATACCCAAAGCGACTTCTTAGAGAATACAGACAACTGCTGTAGCGCCAGCAATGTCATAATAATCAGGATGCAGGGGAATAAAAAGATGCCGGAATATTTTGTTGAAATGGCAATGGATGTGGTCAGAGACAGCCAGAGCAGATTTTTCTTCGTAGGATTTTTCCAGTAGCAAGTGAGTGTTGCCAATGCGATCAAAGCGGCCAAAGTGAAACAGGCATCTGTTGTTGCCAGAGAAAAGTGGGCCGTCATCGTTGGAGAAAATGTGACTAGAGCGGCTCCCAGCAGACCCGCGGTGTAGCCCCTGCGCCGGAACAGCCAGAGGTAAATCAGCAGCATCGTGGGGATTCCGATGAGTATTGAATTGAGGAGCCGTGCCTGATCGATCAGCGGGGGATCGGAGGGATCGCCTTCCCAGACTTCGATTCGTTGATCACCTCCCGCGAACCAGACGGGGGGGAGGTAGTTGAGCAGAATCGGGATGGGTGCGACGCCTTCGCCGCAGATCCGTTCGTCGAGCGTCCCATTTTTGACTGTGGTTAAGGCACAGTTTAAGTAGAACGTTTCATCAAAGGTAGGGCTTTTGGAATGGCGAAACGATGTGGTCTGGATCAGGATGACCATGGCAAACAACAAAGGAGTGCCCCACGCGAGGATGCGCTGGCTCAGCTTTTTCGAACGAATTGTTTTGTTAGTCGGCATATTCAATACTATTTGTGGAACAGGGGGGGGTGAGATAGTATAATAATTCATCTAGCCATAATTATAAATCACGCGTGCTCCCTCTCAAAATAATAACCACACAATAAATGTGATTTAGTTTAACATGTCCAGCGAAAATCAAATTCTTAAATTCGATCTCTATTTAAAATTCGATGACTGGAAAGACGCAATCGCGGCAGAAGCCAAGGTCAACAATGCCTCGATAGAATTATATCATAAATCATTCTATGCCCCTTGTACTATCATTCAAATACTGAATTCAACGAGTCTTTTTACGAGATTTCGTTCCTGGTGGCATCTATCATCAGGAGGTCCGGTCGATGTTTTATCTCAAGATCTCAACTGGATTGCAGACGAAGCAGGTATTACTTGGCTCCGTTTCATTTCTGTATTTACTTCTGACTTGATCATCTACATAAGACCAACTTCTGATGAAGACGGGATCCGATTAAATGACTGGGTCGAAATGGTGAAAGGAACACACTAACTCAATAACGGCTTCACGACTTCGCCGTGAACATCGGTCAGGCGATAATAGCGTCCCTGGAATTTATAGGTCAGTTTTTTGTGATCGATTCCCAAGCAGTGGAATATGGTGGCGTTCAGATCGTGGACGGGCAGGGGGTTTTCGGTGATATTGTAACTGAAATCATCGGTCTGACCGTAAGTCATGCCTGGTTTCATTCCACCACCAGCGGCCCAGATGGAAAAGCAACGCGGATGGTGATCGCGACCATAATTCGTGGCGGTCATAGTACCCTGACAATAGACGGTTCGACCAAATTCGCCCGCCCAGATGACCAACGTATCATCCAGCATGCCGCGCTGTTTCAAGTCGAGAATCAATGCGGCTGTCGCTTGATCGGTTTCGCTGGCGAGCTGTTTGATTTTCGTTGGCAGATTCAAATGATGATCCCAGCCACGATGATACAACTGGATAAACCGCACGCCCCGTTCTGCCAGACGCCGTGCCAGCAGACAGTTGGCGGCATAGGTGCCCGGCTGCTTTGCTTTCTCGCCGTACAAATCGAATGTCGCTGACGATTCTTTTGAAAGGTCTGCCAATTCGGGAACGGACGTCTGCATACGAAACGCCAACTCGTATTGCGAAATTCTCGTGGCAATTTCCGGGTCGCCTTTTTGTTCCAGCGATAACCGGTTGAGTTCGCCTAAATCATCCAGCATTTCTCGCCGGGCTTTTTGATCAACACCGGGTGGATTGGAGAGAAAGAGCACGGGATCGCTGGAACGGCGAAATTTCACTCCCTGATGTTTTGTAGGGAGAAAGCCGCTGCCCCACAAGCGATCGTACAAGGGTTGGCCGCCTGCTCCCGATGTTAATGCGACGAATGTAGGCAGGTCCTTATTTTCGCTTCCCAAACCATAAGATATCCAGGACCCCATACTGGGTCGACCGGCCTGGATGCTACCGGTCTGCAGGAATGTGATCGCGGGATCGTGGTTGATGGCTTCGGTAAACATTGACTTGATCACGCAGATCTCATCTGAGATTTTCGCGGTATGCGGGAGGAGTTCGCTCATCCATCTGCCGTTTTTTCCATGCTGGGCAAACTGAAACATGGAAGCGGCAATCGGAAAACTATTTTGACCGGCCGTCATGCCTGTCAAACGCTGTCCACGGCGGATGGAATCGGGCAATTCGGTTTTGTGATACTTTTTCAATTCTGGTTTATAATCAAAGAGATCAAGCTGCGAGGGTGCGCCTGACTGGCTCAAATAAATGACCCGCTTGGCCTTCGCAGGAAAATGCAAGCCATTTGAAATCGCTTTTTGTGGTTCGGCTGCCCCTGATTCCTGCAGTAGTGTGGCTAATGCAGCCAACCCCACGCCGGCGGTATTCTGGCGCAGAAAGGAACGTCGATTTACCTGCATCTCTAATTCGTTTGATGAATTTTGCATAGATTATTCTCTGTTGATCGTTTCATCCAGGTTCAGAATCAGACTCGCAATCACGGTATAAGCCGCATGCTCTGCTACGTCATATTGTTTTTGAGGCCGTGAATCTCCCACTGATAATAATTGTCTTGCCGCCTGGGGATCTGCCTGAAAACGTTTGTGATAGCGTTCAAAACCTTTGAGGAAGATTCGTATTTCCTCATCCCGCGGTTCGCGTGCTAAAACAATCCGCATGGCAAATTGAATGCGTTCCTCAGGATGTTTTTCCTGCAGATTAATCATGCGTTCTGCGAGTTTTCGTGCTGCCTCAACATAGGTAACATCGTTTAATAATGCTAATGCCTGCAGAGGAGTATTCGTGCGCGAGCGTTTTACGATACAGGTTTCACGCGAAGGGGCATCGAATGTTGACATAGCCGGCGGTGGTACTGTTCGTTTCCAGAAAGTATACATGCTACGCCTGAAAAGATCTTCGCCTGTTCCGGGTTGATATTCCTGACTGGCGATTTCCTTCCAGACCCCCGCGGGTTGATAAGGTTTGACTGATGGCCCGCCAATTTTTGTTTGTAATAACCCTGAAGTAAACAGCGCTTGATCGCGAATGGCTTCCGCTGACAATCGCAATCGCCCCGCACGCGCCAATAGACGATTTTCCGGGTCAAGTTGTTTTAAGTTAGCAGGCAGTCGCGATGACTGGCGATAGGTGGCGGAAGTCACGATGAGTTTTTGCAGTTGTTTTACATCCCAGCCGGAGCGAATAAATTCGGTGGCCAACCAATCGAGAAGATCGGGATGCGTCGGCCAGTCTCCCTGTGATCCAAAATCTTCAGTGGTTTTTACCAGCCCATGTCCAAAATACATTTGCCAATAACGATTCACAATCACTCGGGCCGTTAACGGGTTCTGTGGGTCTACCAACCAGCGGGCCAGTCCCAGGCGGGTGGGAGGCAAACCGGGGGGTAAGGTTCCCAGACTGGCGGGAATCCCGGCGGTAACTTGTTCACCCGGTTTATCATATTCGCCTCGCATTAACACAAACGTTGGCTTTTGCTCTTTCCGTTCCTGCATCACCATACTTGTGGGTAGACTCCGGTAATACGACTTCCTGGCTTCTTTCAGCCCCTTTAAATTCGTCACAGCAGAACGATATTTTCCCGGTGCACGAAACGTCAAAAAATAGCGATTCAATTTCATCCGTTGAGGAGCGGATCGTTCCGTTTCGGGGATACCAAGAATTTGACTGACCGGTTCCCTAACAAGCGCCATTGAAATTCGCTCTTGTGACAAGTCTGTACGATAAATTTTCAGTTCATCGACTAAGCCAAGAAAATGATGCTGTTTGTGATAAGCCCCAAACTGGAACGGCGAAGGAAAAGAAAATCCGCCCGTCAGGATATTCATTTCGACCTTTAAATTTTGTAGCTCTCCATTAACATAGAGGAGAAAATCCCGTGCCTGTGAATTGCCGGCATACGTCAGCACAATCTGCGACCATCGATTCATTTCCAATTTGTTCGTTGACTGTAGACGAATGGCATCATCCAGCCAGCGCGGCCCCATATCAATTCTGAGTTTTCCCTTGTCGAGAAATACTCGAAAACCACTTTCATCCTGTGCGGGAGTTAAGGATGCCAGAATCGTACCGTCAGATTGATGAGGCTTGGCCCAGAACACAATTGAGAACGGATCTTTGTCACTCAAAGTCGGCTTTGCACTCGCTTGAGCTACAGATTTCCCATTTAAGAAAAGTGCCTGACCTTCAATTCCCTGTTTGAATTCTGATTTCGCAGAAGAGGTATCCTGCTTGGATTGAATCAGATCACTGGAAGCTGTCGTTTTTTTAGCGTAGAAATCCTGTTTTTGTTTACCGATGTTCTGCATCTTTAAATCGCCATCAAAGGCAATATGATATGCCAGATGGTGTTCCGGATACTTCAACTGCAGGTCTCCGGTTGGAATCTGCTGTTCCCACTCTTTTTGAAGCTGTTTCAACTCGGGCTGTGCGTTTTGCAGAACCTCTTCCAGCGACTGAATTTCTTTATCAAGTTCGGCAAGCTGTGTTTGTTGTTTTTTCGTAGGTGCTTTTACAAAGGGCGCCACATTTCCATATTTAATAACGCGGCCTCGCTCGGGAATATTATTAAAAAACGCGATCAACTGATAAAATTCTTTTTGAGAGATTGGGTCATATTTATGCTCATGACAGCGGGCACAGCCGATCGTCAAACCGAGCCAGACAGTGCCTGTGGTCTCTACTCTGTCGACGGCATATTCCAGAAGATATTCATCAAAAATAATCCCCCCTTCGGAATTCGCACGGTGATTTCGATTGAAGCCGGTCGCGATCTTCTGATTGAGTGTTGGCTGCGGAAGCAAATCACCGGCGAGTTGTTCTACCGTGAATTGATCGAAAGGCTTGTTACTATTGAATGCTTCAATCACCCATTCGCGCCAGCGCCACATATGCCGTTCGCCATCAGTTTGATAGCCACTCGTATCTGCATAACGGGCCGCATCAAGCCATTCCATCGCCATTCGTTCGCCGTAATGAGGTGATTTTAATAATCGTGCGACCAATTTATCGTACGCGGTTGCCGAGTCATCCCGATAAAAATGATCCTGCTCCCCCAGTGTGGAAGGCAGCCCTGTCAGGTCGAGGCTGAGTCGCCTGATGAGCGTTGGTTTGTCCGCTTCAGGAGAAGGTGAGAGATCCTGCTGTTCAAGGCGAGCTAGAATAAACGCATCAATGGGATTGCGGACCCAGCCTGTCTGTTTCACTTGAGGAATTTCCGGGCGATGCGGTGGGATAAACGCCCAATGTTTTTGCCAGCGTGCACCGCCGTCAATCCATTGTTTGATCGTTTTAATCTGAGCGGGAGTAATCTGCTTGCCGGACTTGGGAGGGGGCATCTGCAAATCGGGATCGCTTGATATCAGTCGCGAGAACAACTCGCTCTCTAATGCCTTGCCTTTAATTACTACGGCAGACTCGGAATCGTTACCTAACAAGCCTTCTTTCAGGTCGAGTCGTAAATCTGCTTTGCGCTGGGACTGGTCGGGACCATGACATTGAAAACAGAGATCGGACAGAATGGGCCGAACATCACGATTAAAATCGATCTCCGCGGCAGGAAGCTGACTGAAATTTATCAGCAGAACCAATAGCAGAACTGGCAAACAAAATGGAATGTCCCGAAATAGCAGTCTCATCAAAGCAGTCCCCGAACCGACATTGTCTTATTGTGGTTGAACCTGAAACGATGCAGTGAACTGAAATTGTACCATGCCCCGGCACTGTCTGCCACTCCTGACAAGCTACAGATGAGAGACTCACAATCAGTTATTTTCGAAGCGTTTGAGATACCCAGAACTTATTGACAACCCATGACTGAAGGCATAGACTCAAGCTTTCTTCAATTGGTTTCTGGCTGAAATTACTAATCCCTCTTTAAATCTCCTCTTGAGTCTCAATCATGTCGCTTCTGGTTCGGATGATCCTGATAATGCTCGCGATTGTTTCCGTTCCAGGCCTGGTATTCGTATGGCTGATGCCCATAGATTTTTTCCAATCCTGGATGATTGAACGCGCAGGCCCTGATCATTATTCCCAATTTGCTGCACACGAACAGGCTTCGGCGGCGATTGTCTTTTTACGAATCCTGCTGCCTTTGATTGCGATCTTCACATTTGCAGGTGTTTACTTTCATGCGCGCCTGGTCAAATTTGTGACTCATTGCAAGATCGCCGTTTTTGAACAGACTTTAATCAAACAGGAGGAGAAGCAAGATGGCAATCGAACCCTCCTGTTCCGTAGTCTGTTACTGGTATGGTTTGGCCTGGCACTCTTTCATTTTGGAAAGGGTGTCGAGAGAAGATTAGAAGACTGGCCCTGGTATCATTTTCATTCAGGTCCATCCATCATGCCCAACATCAGCGAATCAAACCGAGATGTCATTCGTTTTCTCAAAGAAGCGACGGATGAAAACTCACGTATTTTAGTATTAAGCGACCAGAAACTATTTTTTCTTTCCTACTATTTACTGCCGCGAAAGTTATTTCATCTAATTCATCCCGAAAGTGAGTTTGTCATTCCCAAAGAGTATCAGCAACGGCAGTTGAAAGCTTATCGGCTATCCGACCTTGACGAAGCATACCTCGCTCGCATTGCTCCCGATTATATTCTCGAATACTATGAAGGCGACGATTATCTTGAGAAAGAGCGACTGAGGGAAGATCCACGTTGGATGCAATTTCAGCAGAGTCGACAGGGACCTCAATACCAGCCAACCTATAATATAAGACTGCATAAATTTCAGCCTGACACGACAAGTTCCAACTCCCCAATTCGAGTTATACCGCAGCAGGGGGTCGCACCGTGATCAACCTGCTTTTGATTCTATTGGGTTCGTTAGGTGTGTGGGGCATTGGTCTCACTCTCGCCCAATTCTTGCTTCCTGAATCTTCAAACAATTCTCGAACGAAATCCAATCTGGCAGAACTTCTAGGCCTGGGGCTGGTTTTGGGTTTCGGCAGTACCTCTCTGTTTTATCTATTATGGGGAATAGTGGGACTACAATACTCACGTGGACTCGCCGTTTCGTGGATGAGTGTTGGGCTTGTTTTGGGAGCGGCTACACTTTTTCTCCGCCACCGTTCCTTAAGGCAAAAAAGTCAAGCAGTTTTAAAACCAACTTCCGCCGTGGAGAATGATTTTCGATATCTGTGCCTGGGAATACTGTTAATTCTCACTGCTTCCACTCTGTTTCAGACTTTAATGACACCACAACGTTTCTGGGATGAACGCGCGATTTTTGGACTGAAATCGATTGTCATTTTTCAGGATGCCACCATCCAAAGCGAAACGCTACAACACCCCGATTTTGTGCAGTATCACCCCAAATACCCATTACTGATCCCGCTGAACGAAGCTCATTTCTATCTATTGATGGGTGAGGTGAACGACCGTTGGCCCAAAGTGATGTTTCCACTCCTGTATATCGGAATGGTGCTCACGTTTCTCGGCGTGTTGCTACGATCCACTCAGCAAACAGCGCGCTCATGGTTATTTACATTAATGCTGGCGACTGTTCCCGTGATGGTGCCCTGGGAATATGGATTTCTTTCCGGGCAGGCAGATGGGCCTGTCGCCTGTTTTCATACGGTCACGCTACTGTATCTCTGGAGCTTTCTCTATGAGAAAATACAATCAAATCCGGAACCCATGGTTTTATCTCGCTCGCCAATCATCGCGGGCATGACTGCTGCTTTGACCATTTTCACGAAGGATGAAGGGATTGCCTTTTTTCTGGTCGAGCTGATTGCAATTAGTATCGTGATAATTCTGTATTTTCGAAACCAATTGATTTCGTTTGCGAATTCTCTTTTCTCTTTTGGCTTAACAACAGTGATTATTGTCGCGCCCTGGTTTTTTCATCGCAACCAACTTCCATCTACGACAGAAATGGCATATTTCAGCAGAATGCAGATCACCACACTGACCGAGGGTTTTTCAGCATTCATCTGGGCAATTCAACATCTGTTCCAGGTTATGTTTTTGGAAGCCTGGAAATGGGGATTGCAATGGTGGGTTGTAATAGTCTCTCTATTCGCTTTCCCAAAAACAGCAATCAAACCTCATCAGCTGTTCCTACTATTAAATATTCTGGGCGCATTGTCGGCTTTGATCATTGCGGGGATGATTGCCCCCACACCAGTCCAGGAACATATAGGCGGCTCAAGTCTGCGTTTTTTAATGCAGATCTCCGGCGGTGCCATTCTGTTTATCGCGGGTCAATGGATGTGCGATAAAGATTAACGGGCTGTTAAGCTACTTGAGTGAGAAATTTGTGGTTAAAATACGCCCGCTCATCAATCATAATTTTCACGATACCAGCGATAGAGCTGGCGAAAAGGAGGAGTGAACTGCTCCTCGTCTTCCCGCAACATTTTGTCGATCGATGTGAATTCGAAAAACTCTCCGCGCTCAATTTCACCGGGATCGAAAGTGAAGGGACCATTAGAATAAGTCCGAAACAAGACGGTATGTTCATTCGCGTTTTGAGGAGTGCCGGGAAATTTTTCCAACCATTCAAGTGGCGTATTGATGCCAATTTCTTCGTTCATTTCGCGTTGCGCAGACTCGGCATAATCTTCTCCTGCACTCAGATGACCGGATGCAGATGAAGTATAGCATTGAGGATATTCATCTTTTGTGGCAGAGCGAAATTGCAGTAGTAACTCTCCAACGGAATTGAAAACAAACACGTTGGCGGCTCGGTGCAACAACTTTCGAGCATGAACAACAGAACGGGGCAATTGCTCCAGTACTCGATCCTGATCATCAACCACATCGAAGAGTTCTTCTGATTCCCTCATAGAATTTTCTCTTAACTGAGAGTCAGCCGATATCTGATTTTAAATGATCCATCCTGGAAATATCGTCAGCAAATCCGGCACGATCATAATGATTGTGTAGTACCAGAAAAATGAGATCGCATTTTTTGAAACTTGCACCGCCAATACACGCCGCTATGGGGTCAATGGCTCAAAGCACGCTGTTGAAGATGAAATTCGGATTAAATGGAATTCTCGGAGAAATAACTTTCTTCGTAATCTTCCTGTCCTTCGTCGTCATAATAACTGACAACATAATTCGCCATGCCGATGGTAAGCACATCACCCGGGTAAAGGGGGGCTTCATTCACAATTTCGGAATTGACAATCGTCCCATTCGTAGATTCGAGATCACGCACACGAACTGCATTATTATAAAACGTCAATTCACATTGTTGACGACTCAACATTGGATCAAGAATTCGTAGTTCACAGCTATTACTTCTGCCCAGTACAACAGGTAACTCGTCTACACTGACATCAATATCCGGTAAATCAGGATGATCACTGATAAGATGAATTTTCATGGGAGAACCTTTTTACTCTCTGAGCAGAACAGAAATCAGTGGATGATTCAAAAAATCTGCTTTAGGGGGCAGGCAATTTAAGGGGTAGGAATAAGTGAGGATCGTAACTGTCAAATTAAATTCACATACGTAACTACTTATGCGTAATTCTACTAACAAGAATCTAAGCACGCAATGGGAAATTGAAAAAAGATAGTAAAATCTGAATTTCCCTTAGAATACGGGAAATCAGTGATTTCCGAAATAGTGTGGGATCTAGGCTTTCAGGCTGATTTCTTCGGGGAAGCCTGTCAATTCCCGGTAAATAGTCCCTGCTGTAACTTCCTTGGTGTTAAAATTTTAGCGGGGCAATAAATCGTTTAACTGCCTGATATTTGAGTTCGAAAAAGGGTCTCTTCTAAGATGAGCAACTTCGTTGGTTCGTTTATCCTGTTCCAAACTTCAATCGACCAGAAACTTCACTGGTTGGCCCACTGGAACTACGAACGCCAGGAATTCATGCTGCCGGGTGCCAAGAAAAAACCTTTCGAAACTTTTCAACATTGCCTGATTTATGAGCTTGAGAAGACGTTTGAATTAGCTCCCTTTGATGATTTTATCCTTTCTCAAGAACCGCTGACTCACCTGGCCTTCAGTAACAAACCTACTCCCTCCGAATCTTCTGAACATTATATAATCGAATTATTTACCTTTCAGGAACTCCAAGATTCTGCGCGTAAAATTCTGGATGACGATCTGAGAAACCGCTGGATCAACGAACAGGAAATTGAAGCTGGATCGACATTAGATGCTTTTCCCATCGCTGACCTATTTCGGTCTTTATTTCACAAAGCAAAGCTCGCCAACCGCCTCTCCTGAACCAAATTCAGATTTCCCTAATAATACGCAATCAATATGCCAATCAGGTTTCTGTTTCGAAAATGATTGAGTAGAATGATACTTGATGATCCTTGATTGTAGCATTTTCACGCTGAATGAACTTATAATATCCCATCAGGGGTTGTTTCGTTTCCGCAAGATGCGTTCTAAAGAACCATTTGTTTTCGTTATTCAGAACCGAGCGTATTGCCCGGATCCCAAATTTTGGAGAGATCTATGAGAAGCCTCAAAACAATAACCGTTCTGGCAGGTATGCTGGCGATTTCCTTATCAAGTACTTTTGCCGGTGAAAACAGCAAAAAATCTGTTTCCCCAGTCTTGAATCATAAAATGAAATCTCTTGACGGCAAAGATGTCGAGCTGAGCAAATACAAAAACAAAGTATTACTCATCGTTAATACCGCCAGCAAGTGCGGTGCTACACCCCAGTATAAAGATCTGCAGGCGCTGCATGAGAAATACAAAGGTCAGGGTCTTGTCGTCCTCGGCTTTCCCTGTAACCAGTTTGGTTCTCAAGAGCCTGGAACTTCCTTGCAGATCTCTGAATTCTGTACCAAGAACTACGGGGTGACTTTTGACTTATTCAGCAAAACCGATGTGAACGGCGACAATGCCAGTGACCTTTATAAATATCTGACATCAAAAAAAGCCAATCCCAAAACTGCGGGTCCCGTGAAATGGAATTTCGAAAAATTTCTAATCAACCGCAATGGAGAAATCGCAGCCCGCTTCAGCACACGTATCAATCCACAATCTGCAGAGGTTACCAAGGCAGTGGAAGCTGAACTCAAAAAACAATAATCACCCCTGTATTACAACAAAGGGATACATCTGAAAGCGATGTATCCCTTTTTTTATTTCGAGCTCAGATTATGAACTATGATTTTTTCTCGCCCTCACAAATTTCATTTGGCTGGGGACGATTCGAGGAACTGGGGCCTCTGGCCGGTTCCCTGGGAGCACGTGGCCTGATCATTTCCGGATCCCGTTCGCTGGAATCAAATGGAGTGATCGAAAAATTAAAACGCCTACTCACTCGTTCTAATATCACCAGCGAATTCATCACTACGATTTCTCATGAACCTGAAGTTGCAGATGTAGATCAGACCACAAATATCCTGCATCACATGGGAATCAGAGCAGGGGATTTTCTGATCGGAATAGGCGGAGGTTCGGGAATTGACCTGGCTAAGGCATGCGCCGCGATGGTGACCAACCAGGAAAGCGATACCGTACTGGATTATCTGGAAGGAGTGGGACGAGGCTTGAAACTGACACAGCCTCCTTTACCGATGTTGGCGATTCCGACTACCGCAGGAACTGGCAGCGAAGCTACGAAGAATGCAGTCATTTCCAGCCACGCTCCCGCATTTAAGAAAAGCCTGAGAGCCGACCAGATGATCCCTAATCTGGTTCTCTGTGATCCTCAATTAGCATGTTCGGTTCCCCCCGATATTACGGCGCGAACCGGCATGGATGCGATCACACAATTATTGGAAAGTTATATCTCCTGTCGCGCGCAACCGATACCGCAAGCACTCTGCCTGCAGGGTCTCAAACTGGCACTGTCTGGAATTACAGAAGCAGTTGAAGACGGAACTTCCCGCTCGGGACGCGAAAACATGGCACAGGCGGCTTTACTTTCTGGTCTCGCTTTAGCCAATTCCGGATTGGGAATGGCACACGGTGTGGCGCCCGCTCTGGGAATTCACTGCCAGATCCCACATGGACTGGCCTGCGCCATCATGCTGCCTGCCACACTACAAGCAAATATATCCGTCCGTCAGAAAGAGTATGCCGACATCACTCATTTCATTGCCCCTGAGCTTTCAATTTCAGAGGCAGAGGCGGCGCATTGGCTTATCGATAAAATTCAATCTCTAAATGATCGCATTAAGATTCCCCGCAGACTTTCTGAACTGGGCGTGAATCAATCCCATATTCCGGATCTGGTCGCCAGTTCCCGAGGCAACAGTATGAGTGGTAATCCTCGAGAAATCTCCGATACAGAACTGACTCAAATTCTGGAAGATCTTCTGTAATCATTTACGTGATCAAACAGTTCTCCCACTTCCCTTTACTCATTTCAATACCGCTGGCCATTCGTTAGAATGAAATTTCCCAGTTGAATCGTTGACGATCTTTTCCGAGAAAATAACATGCCCCCTTCATTCATCAAGCTACTCATCCTCTCATTCTTTTTCTCAGGTTCATATGAATTTGCGAAAGCAGCTCCCCCTGTTTACCATCCTGTCAAAGCAAAACTGGTTCAACCACGTCAGGGAATCGGTAACACGTTACTCAAACTCAAACAAAAGCAGGACGTTCGAGTGGCCTATCTGGGAGGCTCAATCACGGCTGCTCCCGGCTGGAGAGTCAAAACCACCAAATGGCTGCAAAAGGCATTTCCTCAATCCAAAATACATGAGATCCACGCCGCCATCGGAGGCACGGGCAGCGATCTAGGAGCGTTTCGACTGGAACATGATGTTCTCCAACACCGTCCCGATCTGGTTTTCATCGAATTTGCTGTGAATGATGGAGGCCGACAACCGGAATCGATCTGGGAATCGATGGAAGGTATCGTGCGTCAAATCTGGACAGCCAATTCTCAAACAGATATCTGTTTCGTTTATACATTTCGTGTGAACTATGAAAATGATTTGCGCAAGGGAGAGTGCCCGCGCGCTGCCTCTGCAATGGAATTACTAGCCGAACATTATGGCATACCCTCCATCAACGTAGCCTTGAAAATAGTCGAACTTGAAAGTCTTGGAAAACTCATCTTCAAGTCAGACACACCACTGTCTGATGAAGTCATTCAGTTTTCCAAGGATGGTGTTCATCCACTCGACCGTGGACATGAGATTTATACCGAAGTGATCGGAAATGCAATTGAACAGATGCAATCGACCTCAGAACCGGTAAATCATGCCTCACAATTGAAACGTCCTTTTGTCACAGGACACTGGACTGACGCCAAAATGGTGCCGCTGACATCAGCAATGCTCGCCGGCAACTGGATGACACTTCCTGAGAACGATCCCTTGATGAAACGATTTGGCGGTCGCATGGGGCAAATCTGGGAAGCTGACAAACCGGGTAGCCGACTTACTTTTCGATTTCGCGGTTCGCAGGCGGCTCTCTACGATCTGTTAGGCCCTGATGGCGGGCAAGTACTGATTACGATTGATGGAAAGCAACAAACGAAACTTAGACCCCGATTTGACAGTTACTGCACCTATCATCGAATCGCGACATTAAAACTTGCACAGAACCTGGACCCGCAAGCGATCCATACGGTCACTGTCGAAATCCACCCGGAACAACCCGACCGCTCTCCCGTTGCATTTCGCCTTAAGGATCCTGCTCAGGAATTAAAAAAAACCAAATACCAGGGAACGAAAATTCGTGTTGGTAAAATCATGCTGAGAGGCGAATTGGTTCCATGAAAGTTTGGGCAAGACTTCTTTTTACTTTTTACTGGTTAAGGCAATTGTAGAATGATCATCGCAGCCGGCCTGAGTCCGGCCTGGCAACAGATTCTGGAAGTCCATTCCCTGCAAACAGGCGAAGTCAATCGCTGCCAGTCTGCCAAGTGGTGTGCTTCGGGTAAAGTCGTCAATGTCGGAATTGCCTTACAGCATCTGGGAAGCGCGAGCGAAACTCTTTTCCCTGCTGGCGGGTATGTGAAGAGTTTAATTGCATCTGATCTGAAACAGCTCAACGTTCCTTTTCATGATCTCCCGCAACAAAACTCAACTCGCATCTGCACCACGATTCTGGATTTATCAACTCACCAGACAACAGAACTCGTTGAAAACGCGACGTCGCTCTCAAAAGAAGAAGTTGATACGTTTTCCACTGAATACATGCGTCGTACCTCATCGGCAAAAGTGGTCGTGCTGACAGGGTCACTTCCAGCGGGAACTCCTGCGACAATTTATCAAGATCTGATTGCAAAAACTAATTGTCCCGTCATTCTGGACGCGCGTGGTGCTGAACTGGAAGCAGCATTGAAACAAGCACCCTTTCTCGTAAAGCCAAATCATGAGGAACTCGAACGTACTCTCTCCCGCTCCCTATCAAATACGGAAGAACTCATCAAAGGTATGCAGGAACTCAATCAACGCGGTGCAACCTGGGTGGTCATCTCGCAGGGAAAAGCGGCTCTCTGGGCGAGTTCTGCCGATCAGGTATTTCGCTTCACACCTCCCTTAGCCGAAGTCGTCAATCCGATAGGCTGTGGCGATTGTCTGGCTGCTGGGATCGCCTGCGGTATCGAAAAAGGCTGGGCCGTTCCGGAAGCTATTCGCTGGGGCATGGGAGCTGCTGCGGACAATTTGACGCAACTTCTGCCGGGAAGACTTTCTGTCACAAACGTGCAATCATTCTTTGAACAAGTCAAAATGGAGCAGATTGTTTAATGAATGAGGAAAAGAGTGGTCAGCATTGTCTTCTGGAAGCCGATAACATTGGACGACAAATCTCAACGGGACAGTGGCTTATCAGACATAAATCGCTTAACGTGCAGCCGGGCGACCGTATCGCAATCGTGGGGCCGAATGGTTCGGGAAAATCGCTCTTCCTGCGATCATTAGCCATGCTTGATGAAATTCAGGAAGGGGAAATCCGATTTCTTGGCGAGTCAGTTGAAGACAAACAGTTACCCTCATTTCGCAGTCAGGTTGTTTACCTTCAGCAAAACCCTGTTTTGATCGAAGGCACTGTCGAATCCAACCTGGAATTTGCGCTGCAATTTCAGGCGAACGAAAATAAACCTCATGATCTCTCCCAAGTCATGAATTTGTTGAATTCCTTCGAGAAACCAGATGAATTCCTGCACTTAAAGTCCAGCGCGCTCTCAGGAGGTGAAGCACAAATTGTCGCATTGCTACGTGCTCTGATTTTATCACCACGCGTCCTGCTACTGGATGAGCCAACGTCTGCGCTGGACCCAGATACATCTTCTCGATTCGAATCAATGATAGATGCCTGGATGGAAACATCTAAACAAAGTCCCGCCTTCGTTTGGATCACGCACGATCATTTACAGGCGCATCGCATTGCCCGCCAGATAATGACATTTCCCTCTGGCACAGTAACTCTTTGCCCGGAAACTCAATAATTGTCAGTTCTGAGAGTCGCTTACAATTTATGAAATCTTCATTCACTGAATTGGAAACAGATCGGTATTCAAGTATGCTATAGAGTATAGGAACTTCTCTCACCATTCATCAGGAGTTATCTCATGACCATTGATATTCAACACCACGCAGAACAAAATTATGTGGAAATTAAACTTTCCGGTAAATTAGTCAAAGAAGACTACCACGATTTCATGCCGGTTATTGAAACATTGATCGAGCATCATGGTCCACTGCATATGCTGGTGGAATTACATGATTTCCATGGCTGGAGTGTGGGCGCCTTATGGGAAGATATGAAGTTTGATGTGAAACATTTCAAAGATATCCAATTCCTGGCCATTGTGGGTGAAAATAAATGGCAAGAAGGTATGTCCAAATTCTGCTCACCATTTACCTCAGCCAAAATCAAATATTTTGATGCGACTGAAATGGATGCCGCCAAAGCCTGGATCGCCGAAACTTCTTAGTCAACTATTTGCTTCAGACTGACGATCTCTGACCAATTGAACCAACATTTCCTTCGTCCATTCCTGATCCGATGGAAGAAAGACTGTCTGTGCGCGCTCAGATTCTGTTAGCGGTTCGACCTCTGCCAATTGGCGTGCTAAAACTACTGTCGTCGCATCAGAAGGATCGTTACCCTTAGCCTGCCTTGCGGCGATGCGGGACCTGAGCACCTCTTCGTCAGCCGTGAACTTAAACAGGAGAAAGGGAACCTGCATCTGCTTTGCCAGTTCCCGAAATAGAGTTCGTTGCCATACTTTTAAAGAAGTGGCATCGACAATCACATTCCACCCTGCATTCAGAATCATCTGACTTAGCTCAGATAGACGCTGATAGGTCTTGCGAGTATGGTTTTCTGAATATAATTCTGTTTCTGTTACGTGGTTTTCTGTCTGTAGGCGTTTCCGCTCCACGTCGGAGCGAATGCGGATAGCCGGCATGCCTTCCAGTAATAGTTCACTTCCATATGATTTACCGCTTCCCGAAACACCATGCGTCAACATCAGTACCGGTTCCGTCTTCCGTGCATACTGATTTGCCAGATCTAAATACGTGTGAAACTCATCTTGAACCTCAGTCACTTCTTCTTCTGAAATATGTTGTTGACTATAACGCAAGGCTGCAACTTTTGCGCGGACCATAGCCCGATATGATAAATAGAACTTCAATAAAGGAACACCAGCATAATCGCCGGTGAGTTCCAGATAACGATTCAGGAATCGCATGGCATAATCAGCGCGTCCACGATCTTCCAGATCCATCACTACAAACGCTACTTCACTCATGACGTCCCCCCAGCGAAGTGCGGCATTGAATTCCAGACAATCGAAAATCGTCACGCCTTTTTCACTGAGAATCATATTGTTCAAATGCATATCGCCATGACATTCGCGAATAAAACCTTGAGACTTTCGTAGTGACAAGGATTCTTTGTGGCTCTCAAACCAAAGTTCATTCGCTGTTCGGATCAACTTGACCTTTTCCTGAACCGAGACATCAGTCGGAAACAACTTTTGCAAATGTCTAAAATTTTCCGTTATCGGCTCCATGATCTTTTCTGGTGTTCCCCATTCTGAATCGTCGTCGGCAATTGCAATGGCGGCATGGAACCCCGCTACTTCCTGCGCAAGGTAATCAATGTGCGCTGCCCTTAACGCTCCTCGTTCTATCGCATGACTTAATAGATTTTTCTGATCAAATTGAACCATTTGCACCGCGAAATCAATAATTTCGCCAGTCCCATTGAACTCAGGCGAAGTTTCCGTTCCCGTAATCGGTAAAACGTCAAGATAGAGCTCTGGTGCTAACCGGTGATTCAGGCGGATTTCTTCGTAGCAATATTTCTCTCGTAGCGCCAATGTCGAAAAGTTGACAAAACCCAAATCGATATGTTTTTTGAGCTTGTAGGCGTAGGGACCGGTTAATAACACCCAGGAAATATGCGTCTCTAATAGTTGAAATTCTTCGACCGGATGATCGTAGAGCGACCTATCCTGCAGTGAATCGATTAACATCATGCATCTTCCTGCCTTCAAAAAGATTTTCTTTGAGAGTTCTACATCATAACAAAATTATTTCGAAGATTAGAGTCCTGTTTGAATAAGTTCTACAAACTCAATGGCAAAATCATGAAAGGCATCTGACTTCTCATCAACGAACAAAACATCTATTATCTTAAA
>NZ_CALEMX010000357.1 GCF_937910335.1 uncultured Gimesia sp.
AGACACGCGAAGCAGCGCGGATGGCGAAATGCAAAAATAATCTCAGGCAGATTGTCCTGGCCTGCCACATGTATGCTGACTCCAATGGTGGATTTTGGCCAAGGGCTGCCGCTGATCAACATGTTGGCTTTGGTGGTAAAAAACGCTGGCACGGAGAACGGACGACAACGGATGGAACCACCAAGTTTCAGCCACATCTGGGACCGCTGGCTCCCTTTCTGGAACAGAACGCAGGAATTAAAAAATGTCCATCCTTTGGTAACTTTTCTGCACATGGAAGTGTTTCAAATGCCTTCGAAGGAGGCACGGGCGGCTACGGTTACAACCAGACTTATCTCGGCGGAACTTCCTGGAAGAATCCTTATCCTCTGAGCCATATGGTTGCTACAAACATGCGTGAGATTGAAAGCCTGGCCCGCACAGTGGCATTTTCTGATTCTGCATTAGCACAAGGATTCCCCAGTCTGCATATCATTGAATATGGATTTATCGAACCCCCATTCTTCATCGATAACTGGACCCCCACTTATCAGGAATCACCCTGGCGCCCTGATCCTTCGATTCATTTTCGACACACGGGAGCCGTGGCGAACATTGGCTGGGCTGATGGGAGAGTAACAACCACTCGCATCTCAGGCACTGGCACCTCAGCATATGGTGGAGACCCCAAAAAGTTCAACATTGGCTGGTTCGGTCCGATGGACAGTAACGTTCTCTTCAGTAATAAAGACAAACTTGAATCCGAGATGGGAGGCGTTCATTAATGATCGACACTCTTTTAAAAAGAATCGCTCATTTGTTTCCAGTCGTTTGCTTGATGATGTCCCAAAGCTGCGCGGAAGAACAGCCCACCGTGCCACCCCCTTCTGCCGAATATGTCGTGACAGTAGATGGCCACGGAGAACCCGATAATATTTTGTTGGAACAGTTCTTCAAACAGAAAGAACATGCTGCAGGGGTTAAAATCCTGGTCATTGACAAAAAAAGCAAGGCCTCGAAATTGATTACCCCAGCCAAATTGTTAGCGCAGAATCCTAATGCGGGTCCCTATTTAATATTCAAGCATGATGACCCGCTACGCCCGTTTGATGATTTGCCTCGTTAGTGACATTTTTATGAACTCTGGAATCACACCATGCATCGACTTATTTCTATTGTAAGTTTTTTATTGTTGAGTCTGCTCGTATCGCAACTTGAGGCACAAACGGTCTCAACAATCGCAGGAACAGGAAAAAAAGGGCATTCCGGTGATGATGGACCGGCAGTGGAAGCGATGGTCGGGGAGCCTTATGGTCTGACACTTGGTCCCGATGGTGCGCTGTATGTCTGTGAAATCAAAAGCCATGTCATACGACGTATTGATGAAAAAAACGGGAAAATCTCAACGGTTGCCGGCTCTGGTCAAAAAGGCTACAGCGGAGATGGTGGACCTGCTCTCGCGGCCAAACTCAATGAACCTTATGAAGTCCGTTTTGATCAGGCAGGCAATATGTACTTCGTTGAAATGGTGAATAACATTATCCGTCGCGTTGATGCCAGAACAGGTAAGATCGAAACTGTCGCAGGCACTGGGAAAAAAGGATTCTCTGGAGATGGAGGCCCCGCGACCAAAGCGACTTTCTCTCGACCTCACTCAATTGCACTGGATAAAAATGACAATTTGTATATCTGCGATATTGGCAACCACCGCATTCGTCGTGTCGATTTAAAAACAGGAATCGTGACCACGTTTTCTGGAACGGGCGAGCGCAAAGCGACGCCTGATGGGGCGACAGTCTCAGACACACCTCTCAACGGACCTCGTGCATTGGACTTCTTTCAAGAAGGTCCGGGAAAAGGGGCTTTGTACCTCGCGCTGAGAGAAGGAAATATGGTGTATCGTATTGATTTGGATAAAGAGACTTTACATCACATCGCGGGGACTGGTAAAAAAGGATACAAGGGGCACGCGGGACCGGCAAAAACAGCAACGCTGTCAGGACCCAAAGGAATTTCCGTCGCCCCAAATGGAGATATTTATCTGGCCGACACCGAAAGCCACACGATTCGCGTGATTCGAAAAGAGAACGGTATCATCGAAACGGCTGTGGGAGATGGCAAAAAAGGGGATGGCCCCGATGGAGACCCCGCCAACTGTCGTATGGCGCGACCGCATGGTGTTTATGTTGGGCCGCAGGGAAATGTCTATATTGGTGACAGTGAAACTTTTCGCGTTCGCAAATTAATTACAGGACAACATAAATGAACATCGAACATGCATATCATCGCCGCTTGAGCTATCTCTCTCTCATGACACTCCTGTTCCTGCTCGCAGGTTCCATCGAGCTTTCTGCCGGTGAAACATGGGAGCGCCAACAACTGGATGCCGCGTTCCGTTCCGAAGGTTCTGCCGCAGCCGACGTAAATAAAGATGGCAAAATGGATGTGATCGCCGGCGATGTCTGGTACGAAGCACCAGACTGGAAAATGCATGAAGTTCGCAAACCTGGAAAATTTGTCGCTGGAGTAGGATATAGTGACAGTTTTTGCAACTTTGCTTACGACATCAATCAGGATGGTTGGACCGATTTCATTTATGTCAGCTTCCCCGGCAAAGAATTTTACTGGTACGAAAACCCAAAAAATAAATCGGGCCATTGGAAAGAACATCTGATCTGGCACAGCATCTGTAACGAAACCCCCAAATTTACAGATCTGAATGGCGATGGGAAACCGGAATTGATTTTTGGATCACAGCCGGAAAAGCAGATGGGCTATTTAGAAATCCCTTCACCCGAACTGGCCACCAAAAAATGGGATTTCATACCCATCAGCAAACCCGGCGATCCAATGAAAAACGGAACATTCAAATATTATCATGGCCTGGGAGTTGGTGATTTTAACAATGATGGTCGCCAGGATGTTCTCATTCCTGATGGATGGTGGGAAGGGCCTAAAGTTCTAGGGGAAGGTCTCTGGAAATTTCATCCATTTACATTGAGCGTAAGCGGTGCAGCTCCCGCTGAGAAGATGGCCGACCTGTATGTGGAAGACCTTGATCAGGATGGCGACAACGATATTATTGGCAGTTCTGCACATGCGTTTGGCGTCTGGTGGTTCGAGAATGTTTCTGAAGCTGGTAAACCGAAGTTCAAAGGCCATTTAATCGACAAAAGTTATTCTCAAACTCACGCCATGCACTTTCTTGATATGAATGGAGACGGACAGCGAGACATGGTCACCGGCAAACGCTTCTTTGCCCACAATGGTAAAGATCCCGGAGGCAAAGATCCCGTTGTCATGTACTGGTATGAAATCAAACGGAGTAAGAACAAGGTCCCTCAAATCATTCCACACAAAATCGATGCCGGCAACGATACCGGCGTGGGAACTCAATTTTCGATGGCCGACATGAACGGCGATGGCCGACCCGATATTGTGCTCTCCAACAAAAAAGGCGTGAACGTTCTAATACAGAAATGAAATCCGTTCTGCTACCGCTTGTTTTGTTTTCGTTCGTCCAATACTCGCTGGTAGATTTCACGAATTTGACGGGTCATCGTTTCGTGACGAAACTGATCGGTAAAGCGAGCGCGTCCCGTCTGGCCATATCGTTCGCGCTTTTCCGGATCTGAAGCCAACTCAATTAACGCCTGTGATAACGGCTCAATCGATTCCGATGGCAGCAGATAGCCGGTCTCTTCAGGGATCACCACTTCCCGCGCACCATCAATGTCATATGAGACCACAGGCTTTCCAGCAATCAATCCTTGTGGGAGCACACGGGCCAATCCTTCCCAGACACTGGTATGCACGACAATATCCATTGCATGAATTAACTCGGGCACTCGTTCGGGTGGCACGAGACCTGTGAATATAAAATGTTCTGACAGCCCCAGTTCATTAATACGTTCTTCGAATTCTGCTTTGAGGATTCCATCACCTACCAGTAAAAAGCGAACCTGTGGTTCAGCTTCGACAACCCGTTTGGCCGCTTCGATCAGATATTTATGGCCTTTTAAATGAAACAGCCGTGCTACTTTGCCAATGACAATGTGATGCGGTTCGATCCCCCATTCCTTGCGGACTTCTAACGGGAGACGAGGTGGCGTAAGAAACGGCTCTACTTCCATTCCACTGTAAACGGTGTCACAGCGGTCTTTGGTCGTAATGCCGGCAGCCACGTATTGATGGGTCATGGCATCGCAGACACTGATGAGTCGATCACAGCGCCGGGCCGCCCATTTCTCGGCTGCAATATAAGCGCGATAATGTAACGGAGATTGCCCGAAATGAAAGGCGGCACCATGAATGGTATGCACGGTGGGAATCTTCAACTTCCAGGCAGCAGCACGTCCCAGAATCCCCGCTTTGGAACTATGAGTGTGAACCAGGTCGGGTTGGAAATCACGCAGTTCCGCGATGATTTCCCGATACGCGCGCCACTCGTTAAACGGGCTGATGCTACGGGTGAGATGAGGAATGATCCGCAAATCCATCCCCCCCTGCTCGGCACGCGGAATTAAAGTTCCTTCCGGGCCAGTCGTAGGCCCTGTCATTAATAAAACTTCATCCTGATAGTCTCGATACTGATCTTCTACCGTGAAGAGCGTATTTTGCTGTGCGCCGCCAATGATCATGCGTGTGATTACATGTGCGACTCTCACTCGGTCACCGCTCTCTGGTTTTCCTGCCTGAGGAAGTCAATAATCAAAATCAGCATGACGTTCATTGTCTTATCGATTAGAATCCCTTTTCGTTACTCAGCTGGAGGTGGAGGTGGTGGCGTTGCTGATTGAAAATAACCCGCCAACTGTGGTACTTGTCCCGCGGGCATCCAACCAGGTAACCCGGCAGACCAGACCTGTGAGGCATCCGTAATTTGACCGCTGGCAACACCCTGTGAGAGTTGCGCGAGCGAAAATGGTCCCTGCGTCTGACCATTCTCGGCAACATGCCAGGCCGCTGGTGGCGGAGGTGGCGGCACCATTCCCGGCGCTCCCATTCCGGGAGACTGCACCATGCGGTTGGCCATGGCAAAGCCCATACCCAATCCCATACCTTCGGCAGCACCTCCACCGGAAGGGTTTTCGGCGGCGGAGAGCATGGCTTGACCCATCTGATATTGCTGGAACTGATTCATGTCGCCGATCACGCCCATACTGGTCCGCGTATCCAGGGCTTTTTCCACACTTTCTGGAAGGGAGATATTCACAATCAGTAACTGCGGTGTTTCCAGACCATATTCATCATCGATCCGTTCGTTGACGGTTTTCTTCAGCTCAGTCGAAATTTCCGTATACTTGGAAGCAAGATCCAGTGCGGCATATTGCGATTCACCAATCAAATCAGCAAAAGAACTGATAATGATCGATCGTAACAGTTCATTGATCTCATCAGAATGAAACTCGGAATTCGTTCCCACGAGTTCTCTGACAAGGATACTCGGATCATTGGCTTTGAGTGAATAACTTCCGAACGCACGCAACCGGATAGGTCCGAACTCCGGATCGCGGAGCATGATCGGATTGGGAGTTCCCCATTTCAGGTCCGTGATCTGTGTGGTATTCACAAAATAGACTTCAGAACGAAACGGGCTGTTGAAACCATGCTTCCATCCCTGAAGCGTTCCTAAAATCGGCAGGTTATCGGTCGTAAGCTGATAATTGCCCGGCTCAAAGACATCGGCGACTTTCCCACGATGCACGAACAGAGCCATCTGACCTGGTCGTACAATTAATTGTGCACCATTCTTGATTTCATTCTGATACCGGGGAAATCGCCAGGTGAGAACATGCTTTGAATCATCGATCCACTCAATAATATCAACCAGTTCGGCCCGTAATTTATCCATCCAGAATCCCATGTTGATTTCCCTTATTCTTAATACTGTTTCTTGAAGGTGGTTCTGTGTGAATGGCCCTCATCTGAAACGCTGGCATTGAAATGGCCTGTGTGTTGATTGTAACCCTCTCCAAAGTTCACTCGCAATCATAGAAATTACAGAGCCACTGAATATTTTCAAATCAGTCTGGTTTTCTATGCTTGAAGTTTACTGATTTCCCCTTCAGGTACACACAACCCACCTGATGGGATGACAAAATAGCCCTGTTCTGAAAACGTATTAAAGCCTGGCCCGGATTAAAAGAACCCATCAGAATCAAGGTAAACTCAAATAAAAGGGTGTTATTACTCGGGGATGAGCAAATGACTACACGTACACCTTGTTGAATATCTGAAAATTGCTGTTGACCTGTTTTCTTGAAAGTTTTACATTTCCCGCGCTCTAATGGTAGAGCTTGAGACAAGGAAGTTTCGTAAATCTTCTGACGACTAAGTATCAACGTGATTGGTGACGCTGGAACAGCCTGATTCAGGTTAGAACCAGAAACCCTTTCAACGATCCAGGACCCAAAGGATCGCTTGAAACCAGACTGATAAGCTGGTGGGGCTGAAATCAGACAATCACATGATCCCCTCGCGTCGGATACAAAACATGGAGATTTTAAGCAATGGGCGAACCAACCCCAAACCCGCATGCGACCAAACCAAAGACGAACTTGAAACGAAAAATACTCTTTTTCGCAGCCGGTACAGGACTGGTTCTTACTGCTGGCGTTTTCTTCTTTCAGACATTCAATGCTAAAGATGGCTCTGCTGGCGAGCAGAAAGAAGCCGGAAAGGTACGCATTTCCGGAAATCAACCAAGCCTCCGCAGCCAACCTGTGGCAAAAGTGGGCAGTGTTGTCATCAGTGAAGATGAGTTGGCCCGCGAATGCGTGGCTTTATACGGACCAGAGGTTCTGGAAAATGTCGTGAACCGGGCGATCATCCAGCAGGCCTGCCAGAAAGCGGGCGTGGCTGTAGAACAGGCTGAAGTACACGCAGAAGTAGAAAAGATTGCCAAACGCTTCAATCTGGATACCAAGACCTGGTATGACATGTTGCTGGCAGAACGGAAGATGAATCCTCAGCAGTACCGTCGGAATGTAATCTGGCCGATGCTGGCTTTACGAAAACTGGCCGGTCAAAAGACCAGTTTGTCTCAGAAACAAGTCCAACAAGCATTTGCTCGCGATTATGGTCCTCGTGTCAAAGCTCGATTGATCATGATGGATAACCTGAACCGGGCTCAGAAAGTCTGGGATGATGTGAAACGAAAACCTGCCGAATTTGAACGTTTTGCGCGTGATTTATCCATCGAGCCAAACAGTCGTGCGCTGGGTGGAGCCATTCAGCCGATTCCCCAATACTCTGATAATGAGAGTCTTTGGAAAGCAGCCTTCAAGTTGAAAGAAGGAGAGATTTCCGGAATCATCCAGATTGGCCCTAGCCGCTATGCGATTCTGCTCTGTGAAGGCCGGACTGATCCCGTTGTTACCGATCTCAGCGAAGTGCAGAATCAACTGGTAGAACAGTTAACTGAAGAACAAACACAGGAAGCGGTTGCCCTCGTCTTTAAGAAGCTGAAAGAGGATACCCGTGTAGACAATTACATTACGGGCACGACAACCGGTGGTGTGTCTCAAACTTCGGGTACCAATTTCTCCAAAGGTCAGGTGAATAGAGCGATTCCTAATCCCACGCAGGGATTTAACCGGCCGCCTAAATAGTACTTATTCTCAATAACTTGAGAACCAGACAGCCAAAACGTGTGTCAGTCCTGATTTACTGACACACGTTTTTTTATGTTCTGAATCATCTGGGAAAAATTACTGGTATTCCTCAGGCGCATTTTTCGGTGTGATCGCGTAAAATGGTAATTGTTCCAAAATAGTCTTCAGTCAAATCGAATGATCATTGAGCCTGAAGGTCTCTGAAAATAATGGTTACCCAAATTCCTTGTTAAACGGGCAGTGTTACAATTATGCGTGGCGAATCGGAAGTTCCCTCTTCAGACGATGGCTTTACCATCCCGGTTTCTGAGAGAGTCAAACGTTTACCCCCTTATCTCTTCGGAAAAATTAACAAACTGAAGTACGAGAAGCGCGTGGCGGGCGTTGATGTGATTGATCTGGGAATGGGCAACCCGACTGACCCACCAGATCCTCTGATTGTAGAGAAGATGACAGAAGCGGTCGCAGATCCACGAAATCATCGCTACTCAGTTGCTAACGGCATTGCCAATCTGAGAAAAGAAGTGACGGCCCGCTACTGGAAACGTTATGGTGTCCGCCTTGATCCAGACTCCGAAGTCGTAACCTGCATCGGTTCCAAAGAAGGCTTCAGCCATATGTGCCTGGCGTTGATGGGCCCGGGTGATACCGCCATCGTTCCCTCCCCTTCTTTTCCGGTTCACGTTTATGCTGTGATGCTGGCTGCCGGAAATGTCATCGAACTCGATTGTCGTCAACCAGATCAGTTTCTATCTAATATCGCATTCACCTGTGAGCACCTTTATCCAAAGCCACGCGTGGTGGTAGTCAATTTCCCTCATAACCCCAGTGCCACTGTGATCGAGCAGGACTTTTATGTGGAGCTGGTCCGGCTAGCTCGAAAATATTCGTTTCTTGTGATTAGCGATTTCGCCTACGCGGATATCTGCTTTGATGGTTACAAAGCCCCCAGTTTTCTGGCCACTCCCGGCGCAATCGATGTAGGTGTGGAATTTACCACGATGAGTAAAGGCTACAG
>NZ_CALEMX010000358.1 GCF_937910335.1 uncultured Gimesia sp.
CGTCTCGGCAATGAAATTTCAAAACGTGCGCAGAGCACGCGTTCCGGTTGTAAACGTGTGGTTAAACTCATCAGCAAAGAACATACCAGGTGTATTCCCAGATTGGGAAAAAGCTGGTGAAATGGCAGCCGAACATTTAGTTGCCAGAGGTTTCCGACGATTTGCGTATCTCGGATTTCGACGAGACAAAGGTGTTGACTGTCAACTGAATGGATTTCAATCGACGCTACAGGATCTAGGTTTTGATTGTGATTGCTATCTCGTTGGACGTAATTACTCGCATAGCCAAGATCAATGGGACAAACTCTCACGACGCCTCTCTGAACTAACGCAATCTTTTTCGACGCCTGTCGGAGTTTGCGTTTCGGATGACTTATTAGGACGTTTTTTATTAGACGCTTGCCTGCGTGCTGGTCACAACGTGCCACATGACGTTGCGATACTTTCTACTAATAACGAACCGCTCGTGTGTGAGAACTCGTCCCCACCTCTATCGAGTATCGAGTTGGGTTATCCGCAAATCGGCTGGCGAGCCGGTGAATTACTTGACAAACTGATTCGGCAGACTAAGAAATCAAATGAAATAATCCTTCATCCTCCAGAGTCTCTCGTTTTGCGGCAATCGACGGATGCGTTTGCTGTAGAGAATCCGCAAGTTGCAACCGCTTTACGATTCATTGCAAATCAATGTCATCGGGCACTATCTGTTAATGATGTGGCCCGACATGTCGTGATTTCTCGTCGTACACTGGAACGACGATTTCAAGAATTTCTAGGTCGAACAATCGCTGATGAGATCACGCGTATGCGCTTGGCTCGAACAAAGCGTCAACTGTTGGAAAATGATGAAGCAGTGAAGACAATTGCATATCGTAATGGCTTTCGGGACGCCAGTCATCTTTGTACCGTATTTCGGCGCGAATTTGGAATGACGCCGGGTGACTTTCGTAACCTGCAAAAGTAGCTCGAAGAGTCCACTCGGTCTTTGTAAATTGTCGTCAGTCACAAAACCTATGAGGGCATATAATTGTTTCTGTGCGTTTTCTCTAAACCGGAAGTGATTTACGAGCCACATCGATCATTCCAGTGTTTGGAGAACTGCTCCTGGCAAAGGGATTACATGTTCATGCAACAGTACTCGTACAAACTGCGTGGGAGGTGACCCATAAGACAGGACTTTGTCATGGTACGTTTTCAAATTAAATTCATCTCCCCATAGTTGCTCCGCTTCTCGTCGCATCGCGACATGCTCCAGATACCCAACAAAATACGTGGATAATTGGGCGGAAGTCAGTTGTGCTCGTGTCCATTTACCAGCTGCTTCTCGTTCCTCCTGAAACGCGTCTTCGACCAAGAGTCGCATTGCATCGCTTCGCGAGATTCCATCAACGTGTACCGCATGATCGAGGATGGCATTGGTTGCATCACGAAGATACCACTTCAGAGTGATCAACTTTAAAAGCGGATCGTGGTCCCGAAAGCCTTCCTGGCACATCATCCACTCTGAATACACAGCCCAGCCTTCGACAAAAACTCCCGATTGAAACATATGTCGCAGTTTACCTGCGAAGCGATTTGCGTGAGCCAGTTGTAAAAAATGTCCCGGCATCGCCTCATGAATGGTCAATACATCCAATGAGCGTGTGTTGTATTCTCGCAAATGCGAGTTAATCTGTTTCTGTGTCCATTTTTCTGGAATTGGTGAGACTGCATAAAAAGTTTTTTGCCCTGTTTCCAGCGGACCCGGCGTATCGCAATAGGCCAACGATACACCACGTTGAAACTCTGGCATGATAATAATCTCTAACCGATCAGGCATGAGTGTGATTAAATCCTGCTTTCGAATAAAATCAGTCGCCATCGCAACCGATCGTTTTGCTGTAGCCACAATTTCGTCAGCTTTCGGAGTCTCCGCATAAGCCTGTTCCAGTCCAAATCGAATAATGGCTCGGCGATACGCATCTGAAGGGCGCTCCGGAAAATCGGTTAGTGGATACTGCTTAAGGTAAACTCCTTTTGCAATATCGTACATTTCTTCATGTAAGCTCCGGACCCTTTGTTCCGCCAGATCGCGAATTTCCCGCCGTGTTAATGGAGTGTGAAGAGTGAAGTTGAGCTTCTTCTCATAAAGTTCGATACCCAATCGAAAATCACCTTTAGCATGTGGCAGCAGCTCGGACTCTAACCATTCCTGATGTTTTCCAATGGCTTTTTCGGCCACTTCGATGGCATGTACGAGTCGTTCACGTTCAGCTTTTGGAAGGTCGTCTATCAGCGGGCGAACAGTATGATCCAGAATTTTTAACACTCCGCGATTCTGTGCCACGGCAGTCTTGGCATGCACAGCCGGTACACGATTGATGACCAGGTTGTTTCGTACCTGTTCATGAAATCTCGGAAACTGCTCTAGTCGTTCAGCGACATTTTTAAGCCGTACACGTTGTGGTGCAAAATCGCGAGACATCAATCCGTGAATAGCATCTCCAGCCAATCCAGTATAAATGAGCGGATTCCATGCCCACTTCTGTAATTCCTTGAGCTTCCAAAGTTGAGCCTGTATTGAGTGTCTTAATAGCGCGTAGTCAACTTGGTTTTCTCGAGAAAGCTTGCGAGGATCGATTCGTTCGAGTCGTTCAATCAAACTGTCAGTCCACAGTATCCGTTTTGCGCGTGCCTCTCCGCTGATTTCGTCAAGTTGGTCATCGAAACGATGATCTCCGAGTCCCGTTGCTCGAACCGGTGAAAATGCAGTAGACTGCTCTATGTACTGCATACCTAGTTTTTCGAATTCTGTGTTCATGGCAACTTCATTTCCCAACACTGCATGTACGGCAAGAAACATTGTTATTAAAGAGCTGCAGGAATTCTTAAAAAACAGGTTCATTATCAGGTCCCATTCAATGCTTCGCCTGGAGTGTTTAGATTGTTATGTTTATCCTTCGTGACAATCACCATAATCTCATTGTGCAATTCGTACCTAATACAGAAAAGAGATGTCACGTCGTGTTATTCCTTCCCGGCGATATTCTTTTTATCACTTGTCTGAACAGGCAAATGTTCAAGCAAAAACCGCGTCATCATTTCGCGTAGATGACGCGACGTATTCTTCCGTTCTTTCACTGCATGAGTACGATTGTAACGTGACGGCATCCGGAATCGTGTGGCGGAATCTCGTAGCAAGATCCCACACTTTTGTCGAATCTGGCCGCAACCCAGTCATAATACTGACTCGAGATGGATTACAGACCGCTAACTGGCAGTAAGCCCGGGTAAATGTGACTCCGCTTTCTGCAAGGGCATCAATGTTTGGTGTTTTAATTTCCTTCACACCGTAGCAACCCAGTTCGGGGCGAAGATCGTCAATGGCGATAAACAGTATGTTGGGTTTTAATGGCCCGTTCTCTGCAGTCATTGCAGTTAAACTCGTTGCATGAGAGACAATCATTCCGATGCTAAACAGCGTAAATGCCGTTCGCCTAAATGAAAGCATCTTGATACAGTATGCCATTACTTACGATTCCTTTACTTCCTCGTTTCAAAGAGTCGGGATCCGCGTTATTATGCTTGCGAGTTTGAAACAACTCATTATTGTATGCCTCGACTCAATTTGCCTCCTATACCTTTCATTGGTCCAACATCCATTATTCGACCGCGATCAAAAGACTTACCCAGTTTAATTGTTTACAATTTGTCTTTTGCGTCAACTTACGGTCTATTTGCACCGTACTCGTATCGTCAATAGATTCAATCACGAGTTAGACAGTTCGTTTCTTAAAGTGCCCTGAGATTAAAGTCGTTTCAGAAAATATATAGCACCAAATTCAGAGCAACTAAAACTATCTCACGCCAGCAATCCCTATCGTCCAACCGGAAAAGAATGACAACATAATCTGACCACACAGACCTCTGGGATACCGGGCACCGGTACCAGAGTCAAAACTGTTCTGCATGCCTGCTTCCCTCAGCTCCAGCAGACAAACAAAACAATCATTGATATAATCGGACACTAAGTTGCGCGATTTGTGTCATACTTGAGGGTACCTCAATACGCTGGAGCGTTTGCAACTGGTTCACAAAATGGGGAGCATGCCTACCCATGTGGGTTCGAGATCACTTCCTGAGAAAATAATCTCAAAATCTATCCATTTTGGAATGCAATCCAACACTTAAGAAATTTTCAACTACCTTTTTTTGCAAGGTCAAGAAAGACGATATGCGAAGGGTTGCCTACAGCAGCGTATTGGTTGGTGAAGTTTAATTTTCCCGTTTTGTTGTCCACCTTAAAGACAGCGATGCTATCTGCCCGTTGATTGCAACAATACAAGAATTGTCCTGTAGGATCGAAACTGAAACTGCGTGGGTAATTTCCGCGTGTCCATTCTTCACCAATGAAGGTCAGCCTGCCCTCTAAACCTATTGAAAATATTCCAATGCTGTCATGCAAACGATTGCCCGCATAAACAAACTTTCCATTTGACGAAACGAGAATTTCTGAGCAAAAGTTGCTTCCCACAAATCCAGCCGGCAGTGTCGAAATAGTTTGACGTGAACTCAGCTTTCCCGCTTCACTGTCATAATCGAACAAAACAATTGTCGAGCCTTCTTCTTGAATGGAATAGAACCATCGCCCGTTGGGATGAAAATGGAAATGCCGAGGACCATCGCCGGGAGGGAGTGAGATTGCGTGAGGATGATTCGCGGTCAGTTTTCCCGTTTTCTCATTGAACTTCCAGATATAGATTTTATCCAAACCCAAATCGACATGCAGCACAAAACGACCGGAAGGATCGGATTGAATCATATGAGCGTGTGTTCGATCATGTCCACTGATAGCAAAGCTGCCCTTCGGTGCGTTTGTGGCCTTTGTAGGACCAATTTTCCCAGCATCGTTTTTAATATCTGTCGCGATTCCCAATCGACCATCTTCCAGTATGGGAAGCACGGACACGGAACCCCCAAAATAATTTGCGATCAGTAGAAAACGACCGGAAGGATGGATGCTCACATAAGTAGGACCTGCACCACCAGAGCTAACCGTGTTGAGTGGCTTCAACTTTCCATCTTCTTTGTTGATAGTGAAAGCGCTGACCGATCCGTGCTTTTCTTTCCCCACGCCATCAGTTTCATTAGTCGAATAAAGATGAGTACCTGCTGCATTGACAGCCAGACAACTTGGGCTTGTTCCCATGGCATGAATGCCCGCAGGTGTCATTGCACCGGTCTCTCGATTCACCTTGAAGAGATGAATCCCACGGCCATTGCCGGGCGGCAAGTCAACTTGAGTTTCTAGCATATCCTTAAGCGGAGAACTGAACGTACCCACGTAGGCCATCAGTGGCTGACTTACAGTATTCGATTCTGCTTGAGCCAGGCCAGCGACAAGTGGAATTGCCCCAGACATTGCAACAGAAGTCTTAAGAAATGAACGGCGATTTTGATCGGGAAAAGTCATGGGAGATTTTCTAAAAAAGTAAGGCATGAGATAAGCTAGTGAAACTAAATCGCATCATATTTTACCATAGCATCTATCATTCTATGATACTCGTTTCAAATGGCCTTGGAGCCGCTACAGTAAATCTGGACACAGGCTAGTAGATTATAATGTATACATAGAGAATCGAAATCAAAACTGCATCTTCCGCTGGCGTGGGCATGGCACTAATATTATCGGCGTCACACAAGTTCCGGAATTGG
>NZ_CALEMX010000359.1 GCF_937910335.1 uncultured Gimesia sp.
CAGGATCAACAGGAATTATCACCGGCGCAACGGGCAGGTTTGATGTTGCACCAGTTCACACGCTGGCTACGCATGTTACCCATGGATCGTGACATCACCGTCAGCCTACTCGCAAGCGAGTTGATTCTGGGTCCTGATCCATCTCGAGAAATGTAGAACGTACTAAAGCTTCCGCCGCTGACTTCAGTTCAACATTACGATTTGTTACCGCAGCTATAATTGGCTGGAACTGTCTTTGGCTGGCTTCCAGATAACGTTCCCGTAACTGGTCGAGATGGGTGTAATTGGTAATGGCTGCCTTGCTGACAGCATGTCCCATCAAGTACTTCCGATAATATTCTGGCATCCCGGCATTCATCATGGCGGTGCTAAATAGATGACGGAAATCTTTGAGAGTTGCCTTGGCTGGCCAGGATAACTGGCCAGCCAGGCGATGAAACTCATTCTCAATATGGTCGTATTTAATTCCACCTGCATCGTGGAGCAACTGATCCCGTATCTGCATGCCCGACTCTGCAGTGAGATTTGCAGTCTTTTGACAACGGCGCGAATATTCTTTTGTTAGCTGCTCCAGCGATTGATCCAATAAAGGCGGCTGTTCAGAGCCTTCAAAAACATTGCGACGCCGAATCAGCAATCCTGTTTCTGTATTTTCAGAGCCATCCTCCAGAATCGCCCGGATCGGTTCGAGCAGAGGTAACCTTTTATCACGCCTGCCTTTGGTCGTATAACTGATTTGGGGCAGGCAAATCACCTTTAACCAACCATCTGCAGTCAGGTTTTCCCGGAAAAGAAAACAAGGTTCCGAAGCCCTCAGACCATAGAAAATCAATAACACAAACAGGTGAAGTTGGTAACTGTCGCACTTTTTCAAAAACTCAACCACCATTGGGATTGTAATATCGGGCTCCCCGAACAGATCAGGGGCAACCGAGGCGGACTGACGAACTTTTCCCTGAAAGGGATTTCGGAAGCCTGATGGCATCAGATTTCCACGATCAGGGTCGGCCGCCCAGATATACATCCCCCGGACCACATCCAGTACGTAATCAGTCGAGGACATTGTCTGTTTCTGCGTATTGGGATGCCCATTGGAAGAAACCTGCAGATTCTTCAAGTATGTTTGAAACCGTAAAACCAGATCACGATTGACATTAGTGATAGACGGGTATGCCGTCGTTATCAGTGGTTGTTGAATAAAAGTATGGTAATGCTCTAGTGCTGAAGCATATCGCCTGACCGTTTTGGGAGCGATTTCACCAGCATCGGCTCGACGTTGTAGGTGATTTTGATAGAGGTCGAGTAGACTCTGGTGCTTTAGTTTCCCTCGCCCTAACCCGGATGAGCGGAAGTGTTTAAGACGCTCCTCGATTTCCCGGGCACGAAATATAGCACTTACCAGATCACCGTCGACCCGTTCTGTGAGATTTTTCTTTGCAGCAGGGTCCCAGAACTGAAGCCGAAAGTAGTCGTTTTGCCTGTAAATACGTACTTTTTGTGGCGGTTCGATTCCGTCCGGGAATTTCGCGATGCGAGTCCAGCGATGTTTGGCTTTATATTTATCACACCAGATTGAACTCTTAGAAACAGGTTCCACTTGTTTCTTGCAACTATTTTCAGGTGGAATACTCTTTTTTTTACGAACCATGTGACGTGTCTTTAAACTGTCCCTGTATTTTCATTACGAATAAGATTTCTTCCGATGAAAATCTTTCTGTCGGGGTCAGCATAAAAATTGACGTTCACAACTCGCTTACAAAACGCCATGATATTTGTAAGAATTTGGTCACAATATTTAATTAAAGAACGCGCGACAGTAGGAATGGCACAACATCATTATGAAATCGTGGCAATTGGCAGTGCGAAGACTCGACAGCATTATCCCCCGGGCAGACAAACCAAATCATGAATTTCCTAACGCGAAGCTACAAGCTTGTCTCAGGAATGATGTCTGCCCTGCTGTTGAAGAATATAGCCAGCGTCTAAGGTTTAGAGATTATGCTAACTGGCCGCTGAGCACATTGATGCCCGGAGCGGATACGCCGGAACGTCGATTGATTGAGTCTCTGGAACAAGGCATCTTGGACTGCGCTAAATCCTTATCTAAATTAACTACGAAAAATCTGGTTCGTAAAAATCTAGAAGACCAGAATCCTCACCGACTAACCGTGAGGGAAGAGACTGTCGAAATTACTGCGACCCGCCCGGACAGAAAAACTGGATGGCCCAATGATTTAGAACTTATCCTGTCGCAAATTAAATATCTGTCTCAAATCAGCGAATTACCATTAGTAAACAGTTCAGATTATTTTGCCCCAGTACAGGAATTTACTGAGGATGTTGATGGAAACAAAGTCCAACGTGGTGGACTTATTATTGCATTCAATCATGAGCTAGACCCTGTGGGAAATTTTATCGTCCGCTGTTTACTGGAACGGACCCAGCAGTGGTATGAGATTGTATCCAAAGTAAGAGCGATGACTATTAAAGCCATCAAAGCAACGAGGTATCCCTATCGAAAGTTAGTCGATCAACTTGAAGACGATTGGAAAAAACTGGAGGCCGACTGGTCGGAGTGTCAACATCTGTTAAAAAGCGGTAAACAGAATCGTTTAATCAACTCAGCAGTCATACTTACCCAGATCTATGCAGCTTTTGGACTGAAACCTCAATTGGACTGGTTGTCACTTCCTGAAAAATATCTGAACAATGGAATCGAGTCTATCAGAAACAGGCTGACTGCATTCCTGAATAAAGAAACAACAGACCGGATTGCCCATGCTTTGAGCGATATGAAAGATCTATATGGGAAAAATGAACAGCAAACTGATGGCCTAGAAGAAGTGATAGCGAGAGGCGGTTTGGTATTAATCAAGGATGCTGGAAAAGTCTATTGGGAAAAGAAGATCATTTTTCATAAGCTCAGCGGCATTTCATGGAAGTTTCTATATTCACTGGCCAAAAATGCAAAATATAGAGCCTGTGTAACTGAAAAAGATTTATATCCTGACAATTCAGTTTCTCCATCTACAATGTCAACAAACTGGAGTCGATTAAGTGAACTCCTGCCAGATTCACTACTTAAACTTATAGAAAATGGTTCTGAACCTCGATCCTACATACTCATGCTGGATCCATCGCGAATACACATTTTTTAAAATGTAGTAACTCTCACTGAAGTGAAAAGAACCACTATCGAGATCAATTGTAATTGCGATCGCTTAAACTACAATCGCATCGAATTTTTCTTTCTTATTCACCTACCTGTGTCTAAAGCCACTCTGGCTTTCTGTCGAAATTCCCCCTGATGGGGCAGCCAGAGAGGGCTCAACCAGTTTTCTGCACAGGGCAGCATACTTCAGTCGATCTATTCAGAACTCTTGCAGAGATCATCTGCGTCGCCTCTGTTCTGTTGCTATATCGCCAACAACTCCTCTGATCACTGAACATTGTTTGACTGAATACTGAATCCCCTCTTTAAGATTACAGTACAGTCCCCTTCCCACGTTCAGAATTATTCATTTTCTGAATATCGCCCCAAACTCTTACAAAAATCTCTCACATTTGTAAGAGGTCTGTGAACGACATTCCCTACATTTTGAGTCTGGAGAGACACTCCAGGCTCCTTACTTTCAAGGAGAAGACATGAGTGACTCTAGTAACGAACCGACCAACAAAAATGTCGATCTACTCTCAACTCCAGAAAAGCTGGAGAGGGTGGCAAATCTGGTTGCTGAAGGAGAGTTTCCTTTTCCGACTGATATCCCACCTGATCAGCAGACCATATTAGCTGCTGAGGTAAGAAAAAGACGGCATCAAAGGTTGGTCAAATTTATCTCTCGGTTGATTGCCAAAGAACTGCATCAACCAAAAAGTCCTTTGAAAGGAGGCACCAAAAATGAAAAAATTCAAATTCGATCATCAATCCCAGTACAGGGTCGTGATTTATTTGAGAATGAGTGACAAAAAACAAAACCAGCGTTCACCTGATCAGCAGGAATATGAAATCAATCAGGCACTGAAACGACTGGGTTTGACTTGGATCGTAGTAAAAGTGTATCGCGATGACTACAAGAGTGGTCGGTATGAAAGAAAACGGTCCGGCTACATGCAGATGATGCACGATATCAAAAGTGGCTTAATGAAAGTCGATTTGATATTAGTAGATACAGCAGAGAGATTTGGTCGGTTAGATAATTTCCAAGCCATACGTGACGAACTACAAAAAAAGCATGGAGTACTGATTCTCACGGCTGAATCATATTTTGCTGACCCTACAACCCCACAGGGTAAAGCTTATTCAGCTTTCGATTCCTTACGTGCTTCCGAGGAAAATCGGATTAAATCTCATCAGGTTATTCGCGGAAAACGTGACCAAGTTCTAGAGGGTTTCTGGCCGGGGGGCCCTAAACCGTTCGGGTATGCCATCGTTCCGGTCTTTGAGGAACGAAATGGTATTAAAGTAAAAATCGGATCAAAGCTGGAACCACTGCCTGAGGAAGTTTCAGTGATCCGAATTCTCTTTGAACATGCTGACCAGACGGGGTATGGACCAAATCGACTGACCAGGTATTTGAATGAGCATCC
>NZ_CALEMX010000360.1 GCF_937910335.1 uncultured Gimesia sp.
AGTTTGAAGGGCTGCCCACTGACTTTGGGGATATTCAGGGCACCGTCAAATCCGTTGAACCCTCCGAGAAAGACCAACCACTGATTCGCATTCAAGTCACGGGTCTGGAAAACACTTATCACAAACTGCAGGGACTGCCCCTGGAATGGACTTCCGGCAAAGGACAGCGGCAGGTTTCACGAATCAAATCCTACAATTATGAAACGAGCACGGTTGCCGTCGAAAAATCCGCAGAGATCTCGCCTCAACCCGGCGATACATTTCTCGTCGAATGCGTTCGCCTGCAGCAGGGCCGTGATCTCTACAATCGGCACTGCATGCACTGCCACGGCATGAGCGGCGAAGGAACCGGACCGACATCGCGTTATCTGAATCCTCCTCCCCGCGATTTCCGCCTGGGAATTTATAAATACACATCGACCAAACCAACCAATAAAGCACAGAATGAGGACCTGGCTCGTACGGTCAAAGAAGGCATTGCAGGCACTTACATGCCGTCCTTCAAATTATTGACCGACGATGAAGTTTCCGCCATCGTCAACTATGTCGTCTGGCTTTCGATTCGGGGAGAAACCGAAAAGATAATGGTCGACGAACTCTTTCAGGAGTATTCCAAAGAAGAACTGGCCGAACGCATCAGCGAAGAAGGTGGCGAGACGAAGCAAGAGGTCCTTGATGAATTAAAAGATTTCATGGAAGAGGACTTTCCTGACACGATCGAATATGCCACCTCACGTGTTGCGGATGCCTGGGAAGAAGCCAATCAGGAAGACGCCATTGTCGTACCCAGAGAACCACGTGTCGCCGACACTCCGGAATCCCGAGAGCGAGGTCGTAAGCTTTATCTCAGCGAAAGAACCAAATGCGCCACCTGCCATGGTCCCCAGGGACGCGGCAATGGAACAGCCACCCAGGATTTCTGGACGAATCCGACCACCAACCAGAAATATCCTGATCGGGGCCTGCATGATATCTGGGGAAATCAACTCTCACCGAGAGATCTCCACCGCGGAATCTATCGAGGTGGCAGAAGACCAATTGATTCTTATCGACGCCTTTTTGCGGGCATCAAAGGTACCCCGATGCCCGCCTTTGGTGGTGCACTGTCTGATCAGGAACTATGGGATCTGGTGAATTACGTCATGAGCCTGCCCTATGATGGGAACCGTTGACATTTCACAAACCGGCCGATGAAACCGAATGAATGATCCGCAAAATTTTATGAAAACCAATTGCATCCTCAACATGAAATTCGAATGGGAGACCTGTAGTGGGTAAAGGATGGTGTTTATTTTTTCTATTCTGGCCAGTGGCGGCGGTCGCGTCTTGCGCGATGGCTCCCTTCGTGAATTGGTCGTTTCCCTACGATAATGCGCAAGCCGCCAGCAATCTGGGCATTCGCATTGATGGGTTGTTTTATTTAATACTGATCATCACAGCGATTGTATTTATTGGCACACAGGCTGTCCTGGTTTATGCCTTGTGGCGCAGTGTAAATAATCGCGAGAAACGCGCCATGCATATTCATGGCAACCATAAACTGGAACTGATCTGGTCCATTATCCCCGGCGTGATCCTCCTGTTTCTCTCGATTTACCAGATGAATATCTGGGCGGATTTTCGAATCAAGAAATACTTTCCAGAGGCAGCAGTAAAAGCCCCCCTGGCGGAAGTAACCGCACGCCAGTTTGAATGGCGATTCCGTTATCCTGCCATCGGCAAAAAATTGCAGCAAAAACCCCAGTCTGATGATCTGTATTCCGTGAACGAACTGCATGTTCCTTTTGGAAAGCCTGTACTCATTCAGTTACGCAGCGAAGATGTACAACATTCGTTCTTCCTGCCCGCTTTAAGAGTCAAACAGGATGCCCTGCCCGGTTTGCAAATTCCAGTCTGGTTCGAAGCAAACAAAACCGGGATTTATGATCTGGTCTGTGCAGAACTCTGTGGCTGGGGTCATTATAAAATGAAAGCCCATGTGATTGTGGAATCTGATGGCGAGTATCAGAAATATCTGAAGGACCTCACACAAAAACAATCTTATGATGGCCTGGGTAAAATTGCCTCGAAAGATAGCAGCAGAGAGAGTGAGGCAGCAGAGAAATGAGTGTATTAAATCCTCCCCCTACCGGACTGCAACCGATCCTGAAACCTCAGGCACATCACGCTCCCGGAAACTTTATCACAAAATATATCTTTTCCACTGATCATAAAATCATCGCCGTGCAGTTCCTCTTCACGACATTGCTGATGATGATTGTCGGCGGAGCATTGGCTCTTGCGGTTCGCTGGCAGCTGGCTTTTCCCTGGGAATCTATGCCCATTGTAGGCCCCTGGCTGTTTGCCGCCGAAGGGGGGCAGATCTCGCCCGAGTTTTACACCATGCTCTTCACAATGCACGCCACCGTGATGATCTTCCTGGTCATTATCCCGATTCTGGCGGGAACCTTCGGCAACTTTCTGATTCCGTTGATGATTGGTGCCGACGACATGGCCTTTCCTAAGCTCAATATGTTGAGCTACTGGTTTATGTGGCCCGCAATTGCCTGCTTCGGTCTTAGTTTTGCCTACGCTGGCGGTCCTGCCGCTGGTTGGACTTCCTATCCCATTCTGGCAGATCTGGCGCAAGCAGCCCCCGGTTCCGGAAATGCACAAACTCTCTGGCTGTTCGGAGTCACCTTTATTGGTTTCTCATCAATGATGGGTTCCATCAATTACATGACCACTATCATTAATATGCGTGCCCCGGGCATGACCTTCTTCCGACTGCCAATGACTATCTGGGGATTATTCATCACTGCCATCCTGCAGGCGTTCGCCCTGCCCGTACTGACCGCCGGCGGTTTCATGCAAGTCGCCGACCGTTTACTCGGAACCTGTTTCTTTTATCCGTCCGGCCTGGTCATCAATAACGCGGCTCCCACCGTAGGTGGCGGACAGGCACTTTTATGGCAGCACCTGTTCTGGTTCTATTCGCATCCCGCTGTTTACATCATGCTGCTCCCCGTAATGGGCATGGTTTCCGATATGCTGAGCTGCATGTGCCGCAAACCTTTGTTTGGTTATAAACCAATGGTGATCTCGATGTCAGCCATTGCCAGTCTGGGATTCATCGTTTGGGGACACCACATGTATACAAGCGGAATGAACCCCGCTGTGGGCATGGCGTTCATGGTTGCCACCATGATGATTGCACTCCCCTCCGCCGTAAAAACCTTCAACTGGACAGCCACCATTTGGGGCGGAAAACTGGAATTCAATACCGTTACTTTAAACTGCATCGCCTTTTTATCGATGTTCATCGTTGGTGGCTTAAGTGGAATCTTTATGGCCGCTGTTCCCGTTGACGTTTATTTTCACGACACGTATTTCATTGTCGCCCACTTTCACTATATATTGTTCGGTTCGACTTTGTTTGGAGTTTTTGCCGCCATTCAGTTCTGGTTCCCAAAAATGTTCGGGCGGATGATGAATGAAAAACTGGGGAAAACTCACTTCGTGCTGACGTTTATCGGTGCCAACGGAACCTTTTTCCCGATGCACTTTCTAGGAATGCAGGGTATGCCCCGTCGTTATGCAGACCCATACCTGCACGGCTACCTCGAACATCTGGTGCCCATGAATCAATTCATGACCATCTCGGCAATCATCATGGGATTCGCACAAATCCTGCTGTTCATCAATATTTTCTACAGCATGTTTTGGGGCCCCAAAGCGGGTCGAAATCCGTGGAATGCCACAACTCTGGAATGGGCGGCTCCCTCGCCTCCCGGACATGGAAATTTTGACTTTGTGCCTATGATCTATCATGGCCCCAACGAATATGCCGTCGAAAATGGTGACAAAGACTTTCTCATGCAAAACGAAAAAGAGTGTCTTCCACCAGATAAAAAGGCCTCCACTGATACAGACGAAACTGAATCCACTGTTTAATTTGCAATAGTTTAAAACGTAACAAAAGTAGTCCTTCGTAATGAACACCCAACAATATCACCCTTGGCTTAACAAAATCGCACTGGCAACCACCCTCGCCACGCTGCCGTTGATGGTGTTTGGTGGTCATGTCACTACTGAAAACTATGGCATGGCGGTTGTTGGCTGGCCAGGATCTGACGGGCAAAATATGTTTACGTACCCCGTGTTCGGTCTACCCACAGACAAATTTTTTGAGCATGTCCACCGTCTGCTGGGGACGCTGGTCGGTTTTTTATCCATAATACTTGTGATTGTTGCTTTTAAAGTCGAACAGATAAAGTGGATTAGAAACATCGCGATCGCGGTCCTGGTTTGCGTGATAATCCAAGGCATTCTAGGAGGCACGCGTGTTACCGAAAACAGCAAAGCACTGGCAATGGCGCACGGCCTGTTTGGCGCTTGTGTCTTTACCCTGATGTCATTTTTGACAATGGCAACAGGCAAACGTTGGATCGAAATCAGTAAGGAGCCTCCAGCTCTTCCTGCCGGATATGGTCGTCGATTAGCGATCACCGTTCCACTGCTCGTGCTTTTTCAATTTTTTCTAGGCGGATGCCTCAGGCACTTTGGTGTCGGACTCCACCCGCATTTGAGTTTTGCTTTTGTAGTATTGATCTTTGTGATCATCGAATTTCGCAGTGCGCGTAAATCGGGAATCAAATGGTTGAAACGACCAGCAATGGGCATGCTCCACATTGGCATCTTTCAGATTATACTGGGATTTACCGCCTGGATTACAAAATTAGGACTCCCTTCTCAAGGGATTGTTGCAACAGCCGGTTCGTGGGAACAAAGCCTTTCACGCACTGCACATCTCTTAGTGGGAATCCTGTTACTGACAACAGTCGTCTTATATTCTGTGAAGGTCTTTCGTCTTCATCAATTAAATAAAAACAATCACAAACAGTCGGGACAAACTCTCTCCGCTACTGATTCATTACCGAATACTGAAGGTAACGCTTGAAATGTCTACCACACCACAATCTTACATTGCTGTTGAAGAATCGAAGTCGGCTGCCAAACTTATCAGCCTGGCCCGGTTTTCTGATTACATTGAATTAATCAAACCTCGTATTTCGACGATGGCTCTCATCTCGGTTGCACTAGGCTACACGCTGGCCAGCGCACACTCATGGTCGATCATTCCTCTGATTCATGCCATGTTTGGAATTGGCTGTGTCGCCATTGGATGCAATTCTCTGAACCAGTTGCTCGAACTCAAAAGCGATGCCTTAATGCCCCGCACAGCAAACCGACCACTGCCCTCCGGGAGAATGTCACTCTCTGAAGTGTTAGTCTTCGGTATCGCCTCTGCATTGATCGGTATATTTTATCTGGCCATCACGGTCAATTTACTCACCGCCTTTTTATCAATGTTGACGTTAGTGTTGTATGTCGTCGTTTACACCCCGCTGAAACGCTATACTTCGCTTTGTACTACCATCGGCGCCATTCCCGGTGCAATGCCTCCGATTTTAGGCTGGACGGCTGCCGGCGGAACCTTGAATACCGCATCCTTTTCCATCTTTGCCATCATGTTCTTCTGGCAATTCCCACACTTTCTGGCAATCGCGTGGTTATATCGTCATCAATATCATCAGGCAGGACTGAAAATGTTACCAGCCGCCGATCCTATTCGAGGCCTGATCGGCTGGATGTGTGTAATTTATGCCACGATTCTGATTCCCATCAGTTTGCTCCCTCAATATGTTTCGCTGGCAGGCACACTTTATACTGCCGTCGCACTCGTATTGGGAATCGGATACCTGATCTTTTCCATTCGATTTTTATGTAATGAATCCCGAAAAACCGCGCGAGAGTTAATCTGGTTCTCGCTGATCTATCTTCCCGTGCTGTTATTAACTCTCACATGGGATCGGCTGCAACTTTTTAATTGATGATCCAACAAGAGTCGTTTTGGGTAGCAACCACCGGTTGTTAGCCTGTGATGTGAACTGAAAGATTACAATGAGTCACGATAGTAAATTGCCACAATATCGAATGGGACTTCCCATACCACATTCCAAATTGGGAATGTGGCTTTTTCTGGCGACAGAAATCATGTTCTTTTCCGCCTTTATTGGCGCCTACATTGTGCTCCGCGCTGGCTCACCCGGTTGGCCCACTGATGCAAACATTACCCATATCCACGTCTGGGCAGGTGGCCTGAATACCTTCGTACTCATCCTC
>NZ_CALEMX010000361.1 GCF_937910335.1 uncultured Gimesia sp.
GTGGGCGGGCACACACACGTGAAAGGTCCCGATGATGTCTGGGGCGCTAAAACCATCTCCGAAAAACGCTGGGGTGTCGAATTTCTTCAAGTCGCGGCACTCACCCAACACCACGCAGGATCACACCCACTGAGCCGTTTGCTGACATTTACCGAAGGAAGCAACGAAGCCAAAGCCGATGTCTACCTGCATGAAGCCTCATATAAAAACAATCCTACCGGCTGGTACGAACCCGCTTCAACGACATTCAAATTGCGTCATAAATTCGTCGCCCCTCCGCCGATCAAACAAATGACGCCCTTCCCCAAAATCGCCAAAGTCTTCGATAAACCATATTCCAAAACGAAAAAGAATCGATCCACCCCAAAAAAGAAAAAGCAGAAACACCCGTCGATACAAGTCAAGACGGAACGCAATGTTGCCGTCCCCATGCGGGATGGTGTGATCTTACGCGCAAATGTCTTTCGCCCAAGCCAGGGAGGCCCCTACCCGGTACTTGTAGAACGCACACCGTATGGCAAGCGCAAGGGTGGCGTCGATCAATTTGTGAAGGCCGGTTACATTGTCGTCATACAGGATGCACGCGGCCGTTTTGATTCAGACGGTAAATGGGAATCATTCCTCCGGTTCAAGACACACGATGCAGAGGACGGATACGACACCGTCGAATGGGCGGCGAAACTACCCGGATCGAACGGTAAAGTGGGAACCTTTGGTGGCTCGTACAATGCCTTCCTGCAATGGCGACTCGCTCCACTCAGGCCCCCCGCTCTCGTCTGCATGACGGCATTCAGCATCCCCGCGCGCTATCTCGATTTGGAAGGCCCCGGCACCATTCGACCGGGACGAAGACTAAACTGGTGGATCACTGGAATGTCGCCTGATATGCGACACAAAGCAGGTCAGACAAATGCCCCGTCCAAGGCGGAACTGCGCAAACGATGGACCGCCGGCGAATCTGAAAAATGGCTCAACTTTCTGCCCTACCTCAATCTCCCACAAGAGGTGTTCGAAGCGGAAACCCAGGTCGTACACTATTGGCTCAAAAATCCACATACCGACCCCTGGAATTTGCACGCAGGTGTGAAGGAAATCACGGTTCCCAATCTGGACATCATCGGTTGGCACGACCATTGCAACGGTGATCTGCGGTTAAACAGAACGATGATGAGCGAAGCCAAGAGCAAAACAGCGCGCGAAAGTTCAAAGACAATCGTCGGACCCTGGTCACACGTAGGTCAGGGAAAAAGCCGCTATGGCAACATTGACTTTGGACCCAACGCACAACTTAACATAAAGGAATTACAAATTCGCTGGTTCGATTACTGGTTGAAAGGCAAACAGAATGGCATCGACAAAATGGCGCCCGTACGCCTGTTTGTAATGGGCGAGAACCAATGGCGCGACGAACGACAATGGCCTTTGAAAAGAGCAAAAGAAAAAGTGTTCTATCTCACAAGCAACGGTCACGCCAACACACCACGCGGCGATGGAAAACTCGTTTCTCAAAAACCTGCACAGGATATGCCCGATCGTTACACTTACGATCCCAAAAATCCTGTGCCTTCTTTGCATGGCCCGGCTCTATTTCAAATTCCCACCGACCAGCGTCCCTTGTCGAAACGCAAGGATATTCTCGTTTATCAAACAGAAAAGCTGGATAAGCGAATCGAAGTCACAGGAAATCCCATCGTGGAACTCTATGCAGCGTCATCAGCCCCCGACACCGATTTCTTTGTACGACTCATCGACGTCGCCCCAGATGGCATCGAACGAGATGTCTCCCTCGGCGTGGTACGCGCCAGATATCGCCAGGGATTAGACAAACCCAGCCTGCTCAAACAGGGTGAAGTAGTGAAGTACAGAATCCGCATGAACCCCACTTCCAATGCGTTCCTTCCCGGCCATCGTATTCGTCTCGACATCACCAGCAGCGATTTCCCCAATTACGACCGCAATCACAACACAGCCGCAGATCAAAACTCAGACGCCACACTAAAAAGTGCCAACCAAACCATACACCACGGCAACAAATACGAAACCAAAATCATCCTGCCCTGGATTGATAATGAAAACCAGTAGCGCACGGTGCCTCTCTGCGCTGGTATTGGCTCATCAGTTTTCAAAACTGGTGATCTTGGAATTCCAGCTAGAGACAAATTTACAAACCGTCCCCTTGACATTCTAGGGGAGCTCTGCCATACTCTCCCCTAGTCATTCTTTGGGAGATTGCTATGTCGGAAAAACGGAAAGCTGATTTATTACAGGGTACGCTGGATATGCTGATCCTGAAAAGCCTGATCGAAGGACCTCGGCACGGGTATGGGGTCGCCAAATGGATCCAGGTAACAACACAAGACGCATTAAAAATAGAAGAAGGTTCGCTCTACCCAGCCCTGCATCGCATGCAGAAACGGGGTTGGGTGATTTCGGAATGGGGTGTATCAGAAAGTAATCGCCGCGCCAAATTTTATCAATTGACGTCTGAGGGCCGCTCACAACTGACTACGGAAGTAAAAGCATGGGCGCATTTGGTTGATGCCATTAGTCTGGTCTTGAAATCGAATTTAGCGGAGGCCTGATATGATTCGAAACTGGTTTCGTACACTTTTAGCCTATTTACACTTGCCGCTTTTTGCACATACTGTCCGGGAAACGAATGAGATTCGCGAGGAAATCGAATTTCATCTCACGTCCAGCGTTCAAGAAAATGTTGACGCAGGGTTAAACGACCAGAAATCACAACAAGCAGCATTGGAACAGTTTGGCGATGTGGATTCGGTGGTTCGTGATTGTTGTAATGTTTCCATTTCAAGACATGTTTTCTGGCATCGTATTCATCAAGTCCTCACACTGGTTCTCGTCTGTGCTGTGGGATCGCTCTGGTTTTATACTCGTCCTAATTCAGCAGAGAACCCTGACCTTTCAACTCTGGCAGCGTCCGGGTATTCCGTAGCAGAAACCAGTGGTGATATCAGAGGCACTGTTGTTGCAGAGCATGGCAAACCGGTGAATGCAGCTCATGTATTGGCGGTGATCAAAACATGGCCACCTAACGGATTCAGACAGAATTCCTATACAGCAACCACGCGCGCTGACGGAACATTTATCATCAAAGACGTCTATCCGCCAGAGCAGGACTACGAAGTCCAAATCGCTGCGATTGCCGACGATCATCTTCTACAGTCAGAATATATCACAATGCAAAAAGGAACACTCGAACCATTTTGCTTTCAAATAAATAAAACTTCACCGTTCGTATTACGATTTGAATCCAGCGATGGAACTCCCATCGTCGGAGTCAGTGCGTTTCCCTTTGAACGCGTTGAAAACGATGGACACGAACACTCCGTGTATTTCTGCAGTGCTCAGCCAATCGTTCGCAAGTCAAATGCTGCCGGAAAAATTTCGATGCCTCACTTCTTACCGGGCGAGCAAGTCACTGTTTACGTTCGGTTTCCTGACAGTGACTGGCAACAACGACGATTAACAGTACCCGATAATGCAAACGATGTCGTGCTGACCCCCCGATTGAAAAACCAACTTGACGACGGATAGTAATTCTAAGTTTTAAAATGATCACTCACTAATTGCGTAAAAGATACGCGCAGATAAAATGATATTTTAAAAGGAACAGGCAATGTTACATCATTCCCGATTCATCATCACCTTGACAACCCTCGCCCTGATTGCAACGGGATCTATCTACGCACAAGAGACCCCTCAATTGCTGAAAGACAGTTTTGAAGAGGGGAAAACGGCCCCCGATGGTTGGAAACGTGGTGCGAATCTACAAGGTGTAAGATATATTTATGACAGGGGGCGCGGGAATACAGGACAGCGCAGCCTGTGTTTGCAAAAAACAGCCAAACGTTATTTTCCCATTGCACAGTGGTCACGCATACTGCCTCTGACTGGACAGCCAAAGTCTCTGAAAGTCTCTTGCCAGATTCGAGCAGAGAAAGTCACGAAAGCTATCGTTGATGTTGTTTTCCTGGACAAAAATCAAAAACGAATCAGCCACAAGTGGGCAAGCTATATCGGAGAAAAACAAGCCGGCGATAAACCCGTGCAACATAATTGGAAAGAATATTCGGGCGTTGTTTCTGTCCCGGAAAAAACAGCACAATTCGAAATGGCGCTACAGATTTATGGCCCCGGGAAAGTTTGGTTTGATGATCTCGAAGTGACAGTTGTGAAATCAAACACGTCTGCCACAAACAAGCCAGCGATTCAAAAGGATAAGAATGAAATCGAAATCAAAGTCGGGAAAGGAATAGGGCGTTATCTGTTAATTTCACCAGACACAAAACAGGCTGCCAGTAAAGAACGCGCATTACTGCTGGTATTACCTGGAGGAGATGGCTCTGGATCGTTCCACCCGTTTGTCAAACGTATTTACGAAAATTCGCTTAGCGAAGACTTCGTGTTAGCGCAACCGATTGCCAAAATGTGGACACAATCACAGAAGATTATCTGGCCCACCACGAACAGCAAAATAGACTCTATGAACTATACAACCGAAGAACTGGTGGGGGCTGTTATCAAAGATGTGAGTCAAAAAACGAAAATCGATCCCAGCCGAATCTATTTATTGGCCTGGTCGTCAGGAGGACCTGCGGCCTACGCGACCTTATTACAGAAACAGACGACAGTCAGCGGTGCGTTCATTGCGATGTCTGTCTTTAAACCGAATCAACTGCCCGATTTATCCAACGCGAAACATCGCAGCATCTATATATTACACTCACCGCAAGATAAAGTATGCCCCTACCCGATGGCGAAAGCCGCCCGGGACTCACTCTCCAAAGCAAATGTGCGAACGACTCTGGTTGAATACCAGGGCGGTCATGGCTGGAAAGGAAATGTCTACACAAATATTCGCCAGGGCATCGATTGGTTAGAAAAAACAAAAGCACCATGACACTGAACTAGCCAGTGCTTAATAGAGACAAAAGTGTTTCCGTTATTCTCTCAAACAAGCTCTTAATTCCCCTTCAATCCTCCACCAGCGCCTTGGTCAACGCTTTACCTTCGGCAGTAGGACGTTTAACTCACCAAAGTGATATGATCACGCGGCATCCACGACTCTTTGGATTGCTGTAAGAGTTTCAGTCGAATATTCGCGGACGCCTGGGTGTGACTGACGGCGGATCGCAATATTGACGTACTGTTTTGCATCCGCGTCAATTGTGCCTTCGTCCATAAGTTGTCCTAGGACTGTTGCGATAATCGTCGTATCCAGAGTGAACATGTCATAGTGATCAGCTAAAAATGCTTCAGATGGATTGGACAGGTCACGTTG
>NZ_CALEMX010000362.1 GCF_937910335.1 uncultured Gimesia sp.
TACGTTTTCTCAGCCAAAGGAAAACATTTCATTATCAGGACTTAGACCAACCTTCTGAGATTCTAAAAAGAATCTCAGAAGCATATCAGATTAAAATCAAAAACGAAAAACTGGTTTCCCATGATCTCTGGTCATCTGGCACACTTTCAGCAGTGAATGCAAATGAAGCACTCGCATTAATTCTGATACAATTTAATTTGACCCATCGTTGGGAGCAACAGGCAACACAAATTCAACTGATCCCGATTCCTGATTCCGTCACGATAGAAAAAACATATTCTCCACGAGGCAAATCAATTGCTTATGTCATCAAACATTTGAAAAAGACTTTTCCCGATCTGACTATGATTCCTACCGGCAAATCCATCATGATCAGTGCTTCGAAAGAACATCATGACAAAATTGATCAAATTCTGAATCCCAGAACTAATTCAGGTATCTCAAAGCCACAAAAGGTCGATCCCGTACCCATCCACAGACGAAAATTTACTTTGCGAGTCAAAAAGATCCCACTTATTGCGATCATGAAAAAACTGGAACAATCGGGAATTGAATTTGAATATGTCGAGAGCCAGTTAGTCAGCGCAGGCATTGACCTTAGCAAACAGATTGACATTTCTGTCAACGGAGCCAATGCACAACAGTTTTTTGACAGACTCTTCGATACTTTTCATTTGAATTATCAAATAAAAGGAACCAGGGTTACATTGACTCCAAAATAAATGAACTATGTCTTTCGAGGCTCAAATCCAACTTTCCCGGAACTTTCTTTCCTGGGAACACGGCGGGTACTTTGAAATAGCGTTCAATATCGGGTAATATCCCGCATATGTAAGTGAATACCAGTCTTTGTGAGCACCTTAAAAAACACCGCTTGCACTGAACAAAGGCTAGATCCTGCCGGCTCCGGCAGCGAGAGCATTATCCGTAACCTATTTCTAAATAATGCTTTATCTACAGAGCCTTCTAATAGTCGCTTAGACCTTGTGGAAATCGTGCAAAAAGTCCTGATCGATCTGCAAAGTACCAGCGATTTTTTATTTATGGAGTAGAGGGAAATAAATTCGGAAATCCAATATTGAGAACTGAATGATGGTTGATTGCGATCATTTTTCCAGGTTTCCAATTAACAACCAGAAATGCTCAGTCGAAAATTCGGCACGAACATTCCAAAGATATAACAAGTAGAGTGAGGAGAAAACGTGGCAAGTCCTAAAAATATGATTGTGGCACAATCTGGTGGACCTTCACCAGTCATCAATAACAGCTTGAGAGGATTAGTAGAGACCGCGCGAGACCTGCCTGAAATCGGAACAATTTATGCCGGCTGGCACGGAATTGAAGGGGTCCTCAAAGAAGAATTACTTAACCTGAGTGGGCAATCACCAGAAGAAATTGCACTTTTGCGAGTCACTCCTGCTGCGGGTTCAGTCGGAACCTGTCGCTACAAACTCAAAGAACATCAGAATGAAGACTTTGATCGATTGATTGAAGTTTTTAAAGCACATAATATCGGTTACTTCTGCTACATCGGAGGTAATGATTCAATGGATACGGCCAACAAGGTCGCTTTGATGGCCACTGAACGAGGTGTTGATATTGTGGGCATCGGCGTTCCTAAAACAATTGACAATGATGTCGGAGACAGTGAATTCAAACTCATTGACCACACGCCCGGCTATGGTAGTACAGCCCGTTACTGGTTGAGCATGGTTCAATTGGCTAATGAAGAAAACCGAGGAAGCTGTCCTGCTGACCCTGTTCTGGTTTTACAGGCTATGGGAAGAAAAATTGGATTTATTCCTGCTGCAGCTCGATTAGCTGACCCTCAGCGTAAAATTCCCATGCAGATTTATCTAGCAGAGACTTCGGTCAGTATTGAGCAGATACATGCACAAGTGAATGATCAGCTTCGAAAAGACGGACGGCTGATTGTGGTTGTCAGTGAAGGTCTTTCGTTGGGAGATATTGGAGAAACGAAAGATTCCTTTGGCCATACACAATTCAGCTCAAGTCAAATGACAGTTGCCCAATTGCTTGTGAATGAACTCAACGAGAGAGGTCTTGCAGTGAAGGGGGCTGCCCGGGCTAATATTCCAGGCACGGATCAACGCCATAATATTGCCTACGCATCCACTGTTGATTTAGATGAAGCCTATGGCGCCGGACAAAAAGCTGCATTATTGGCGGCAGCAGGCGAATCAGGATATATGTCGACCATTCTCCGCACTGATGGGCCCGGATACAATGTCCGTTATGATAAAGTTCCTTTACCCGAAGTTGCCAATAGCGAACGGACATTTCCTAAAAACTGGATCACTGCAGATGGGATGGACGTCACCGATGATTTTGTGAAATATTGTCAGCCACTGGTTGGAAACGATTGGCCTAGTATCCCTTTGATTAATGGACGTATGCGTTTAGCACAATTACAACCCTTATTCAGTGATCAAAAATTACCAAAATATATTCCTCAGGCAGACAGGTAACTCACAATCCAAAATGCAAAGTGAACGCCAATGAGGCGCAGGTCTTTGTTCTACTCAAATAAAAATTAGATGACTCATAAATATAAATAGGAGAAAACTGTGTCGGATAATCCATTGGATTCCCAGTTTCAAAAGAAAAGCGAATTTCTAATTGGTATTGATTCAGATGGTTGCGCCTTTGATTCCATGGAAATAAAACACAAAGAGTGTTTTATTCCTAACTTTATCAATTATTTTGGATTACAGCCAATTTCCAAATATGCACGGGAAGCAGCGGAATTCACGAATCTGTATTCCAAATGGCGGGGAGCGAATCGCTTCATATCTTATACACTGGCATTAGACCTGCTTGAAGAACGTCCGGAAGTTAAAGCACGCAATGTTCAAATTCCCAAACTTCAAGGAGTCAGAGACTGGATTGAAAGGGAAACCAAACTGGGTAACCCGACGTTGACTGCTGAAGTAGAAAAAACTCATGACCCTGACCTTGAAATCGCATTAAAATGGTCTCTCGCAGTTAACGAAATGATCGCTGACATGGTACATGATGTACCCCCTTATCCAAACGTTAGAGAGAGCTTACAAAAACTGGATCCGGTCGCCGACATGATTGTCTGTTCTGCGACGCCCAATGAAGCGCTCAATAAAGAATGGGAAGAACACGACATTGCACAATATGTCGATGCGATATGTGGTCAGGAAGCCGGAAGTAAAAAAGAGACCCTCGGTCAGGCTAAAGACTGTGGATACGAACCGAACAAGGTACTCATGATCGGCGATGCTCCCGGTGATATGAAAGCAGCAGAAGCGGTTGGAGCACTCTTTTACCCCATCAACCCGGGTTGTGAAGAGGCGAGCTGGGAACGATTCATTGGCGAAGCATGTGACAAATTCCTCAACGGTGAATATGCGGGCGAATACCAAGAAAAAGTAATAGCCGAATTTGATAGCTATCTGCCAGAGTTACCCCCCTGGAAACAGTAATCCAGAACAGGAGGCCACTCAGTGACAGTAGAACCGATTCCATATTTTTTTAATTAACAGAACATTAGAATCAAACGAGAATTTTCAATGTCAAAACACGATATCGGCCTGGTAGGCCTGGCAGTTATGGGACAAAATCTGGTACTGAATATGGCCAACCATGGCTATTCAGTTGGTGTTTTCAATCGAACCACCAGCGTCACAGACGATTTTGTCAGTAGCAAAACCGAAGAACAGAAGATTGCAGGATATCATTCGCTCAAAGATCTGGTCGATAATCTGGCTTCACCGCGAAAAATCATGCTGATGGTCAAGGCTGGCCCCGCAGTGGATGCGATTATCGACGATCTCAAAGGGTTATTAAGCCCCGGAGATATTATCATTGATGGCGGTAATACACACTTTGATGATACAAACCGCCGTACGAAAGAAGTAGAAGACGCTGGTCTTCTCTTCATCGGAACTGGTGTTTCAGGCGGTGAAGAAGGTGCACTGAAAGGCCCTAGTATCATGCCTGGCGGAACACCTGCTGGTTGGCCACATGTCAAATCCCTTCTACAGGATATCTCTGCCAAAGTTGGCGAAAACAATGATATCCCTTGCTGTGAATGGGTTGGTGAAGCAGGTGCAGGACATTATGTCAAAATGGTACATAATGGTATTGAATATGGAGATATGCAGTTAATCTGTGAATCCTACTACATTCTCAAACATGCTCTTGGACTCACGAACCAGGAACTTTATCAAGTATTTGATCAATGGAACCAAGGCGAACTCGAAAGTTACCTGATTGAAATTACCCGTGATATTTTCACTGTAATTGATGAAGAAACAGGCGACTACCTTGTAGATAAAATCCTGGATACAGCCAAGCAAAAGGGAACCGGAAAATGGATGAGCCAGCACGCACTGGATCTGGGAGTTCCAACAACTTTGATTACAGAAGCTGTCTATGCTCGCTGTCTCTCCGCACAAAAAGATGCTCGTGTTCGCGCTTCCAAAATCCTCGGGGGACCAGATAAAAAGTTTGAAGGAGATCGAGATCAATTTATCGAGGATGTAAGACAGGCCCTTTATGCATCAAAATTGTGCAGTTATGCTCAGGGTTATGTTCAACTAAACTCTGCTGCCGAGCATTTCGGTTGGAATTTAAATAATGGTGACATTGCTCTCTTATGGCGCGGTGGTTGTATTATTCGCTCTACATTCCTGCAGGATATTAAAGCAGCCTTTGATAAAAATCCTCAGTTGGAAAACCTCTTACTGGACGATTTCTTCCGTAACGCTATCGAGCAGGCACAACCAAGCTGGAGACGAGTTGTCTCAACAGCGGTAGAACTGGGATTACCGGTTCCCAGTTTCACAGCAGCACTGAGCTACTATGATGGTTATCGTCAGGACCGATTACCAGCAAACCTGTTACAGGCTCAGCGAGACTACTTTGGAGCACATACTTATCAACGAGTTGATAAAGAAGGTACTTTTCATACAGATTGGATTCGTGAACGCCGTCTGGACTCTTAATCTTATCCAAAAAGGCCTATCTGAATAGTTTCTGGGGTATACTACGCTGTAGCCAGACTATTCAATCGCCCGTTAATATAGAAACAATTCCATTATTAACTGGTAAATTCATGATTATTGGGAAGTAGAGCAATGCGAATCGTATTGTTGGGAACAGGTGGTTATCACCCTAACGAGCGTCGACACACGGCCTGCATAATGATTCCTGAACTGGGGATCATTTTTGATGCAGGAACCAGTTTTTTTCGTGTTCCCGACTTTCTGCAAACTCGTGATTTACAGATTTTCCTGACTCATGCCCATCTAGACCACATTGTCGGTCTTTCATTTTTCCTGGTTCCCATGTTGTCTGATCAGGTCAACTCCGTCCAAGTATACGGTGAAGAAGCAAAACTAGCTGCGATACAGACACATCTCTTTTGTGAAGAAATATTTCCTGTTCTGCCTGATTATGAATTCATTTCATTACCTGAGACAGTCACAGTACCCGGTAATGGAATTCTTCGGCACCTGAAACAAGAACATCCCGGAGGTTCTCTTGGCTATCGTATTGATTGGCCTGAACGCTCTTTGGCATATATGACCGATACCGCTCACCCGGAACAGAACCTGGAATTTGTCCAAGGGGTCGATCTATTAATTCACGAATGCTACTTTCCAGATGAGATGGCTGAATGGGCTGATAAAACAGGTCATAGCCATACAACACCTGTCGCAAACCTCGCACGAGATTCCAAAGCCGGAAAATTGATCCTGACCCATATTGATCCACAACGAGCCGGCGATGATCCCATCGATATTAAAGTTGCTCAAAAGATCTTTCCTAATACAATATTAGGAGAAGATTTAATGGAAATCGATTTTTAACTCAACAAAAGAAGCCTCCTGCCAGTTTCTCACCATAGTAAGAATTCAGAAGCCATGACGAAAGAAACATCATCAAAAACTGTTCTTTCGCGGAGACTTCTTGAAGCTTTAAGAAACCCCCAAAATGGCCTCCCCCTGACATTCGATGAAGATCAGAATATTCTAATCGATCGTGATCAGTGCTATCCCGTTGTAAATGGTATTCCCCGATTTGTAAAACAAGAGCATCTTTCCAGCTTTGGTCTGCAATGGAATAAATACGAGGTTGCTCATATTGAAGAAGATCAAGCGACGTTCACAGCCAAAACGGGAGTTCCATTAAGTGAATTGAAAGGTCTCAAAATCCTGGATGCCGGCTGTGGTGGTGGTCGGTACTGTAAAGTAGCCGCCGAAGCGGGGGGGAACGTA
>NZ_CALEMX010000363.1 GCF_937910335.1 uncultured Gimesia sp.
CTCGAGAACATCATGACCGATTTGATCGGCATCAATTACCTTTACAGGTCGTAATGATTTGACTTTATTCGCTACCGCACTTTTGCCTGATCCGATTCCTCCAATCAGGGCAATAGCAGGTATGGCTTTATGACAAGACACAAGAAGGTTGTAACAACTTGCATTTGGTGGAAAATGGTTTTCTTACACATTCCTTCGAAACAGAAACTTACCACACAGGAGGCTTATGATTGCTGAATCCTTAGCAACTATTAGATGAGACACATAGGAGTGCAGTAATATCGTTACCGATGTCATGCCAGTTGTCAACAAAAAAAAACAAAGTTCCCTGTTTTCGACCTAAAATTGTGAAACTGACTCGGATTTTCTGTTCGAAAGATCAAGGGAATTTGATCTGGCGGCCGAACCAATTACTTTACAGGTAAAATGGTCAGAAATCAGAGGCTGGGTATCTCCAAACTATTTTGTTCGAGCCAGTTTGTTCCAGAAGAAATGTCTACAATCAGCGGGATATCCAGGTCCATTGCAGACTCCATTTCTTCACGCACGATTTGGCTCAGTGACTCCAGGTTCGAAACGGGAACTTCAAAGACCAGTTCATCATGAATTTGCATCAGCATTCTTCCCGGATGTTGTTCCTGTTTCAGGCGTGCCGTCACATTGATCATGGCTTGTTTAATCAGGTCAGCAGCAGATCCTTGAATCACTGTGTTAATCGCTGTTCGCTCGGGCATATTTAATTGCTTCTGAATTCCTGCACGGACACCCTGGACTTCCCGTTTTCTGCCACAGATGGTGCGGACGAAACGATTTTTGGAGCAGTCTTCCAGGATCTGGTCCAAAAATTCTCTGACGCCTCGATATCGCTCAAAATAATCTTGAATGAATCCAGCCGCCTCTGATTGTGGAATACCAATCGTTTCTGATAATCCGAAAGGACTTTGACCGTAGATTACACCAAAGTTGACCGCCTTGGCAGTCCGCCTCATATTGCTGTCGACGTCATCATGGGAAACGCGAAAAATGTCAGCCGCAACGGCAGTATGAATGTCGGCACCTTCTCGGAATGCCAGGCTCAGCGCTTCGTCCTGACTCAAGTGCGCCAAAACCCGTAATTCAATTTGAGAATAATCGGCACACAGCAGTCGCCAGTCTTCGTTCTCCGGAATAAAGGCTTTGCGTATCTGTCGACCTTCTTCCGTTCGGATCGGAATGTTCTGCAGGTTGGGATCACTGGAGCTTAACCGGCCTGTCGCAGCGACCACTTGGTTGAAACTGGCATGAATTCGTCCCGTATCTGAATTGACCAAATCCGGTAAGGCATCAAGGTAGGTGCTTTTCAGTTTCGAAAGATGCCGATGCTCGCTGATCTTGGCCGGCAGTTCATGCAACGGCGCTAATTTCTCGAGGACACTCTGGTCAGTACTCGGGCCAGTTTTTGTTTTCTTAAAGACAGGCAGATTCAGCTCTTCAAACAAAACCGTACGCAGTTGCAGCGGCGAAGCTATGTTGAATTCGTGACCCGCAATTTCATAAATTTCGCTAATCAGTTCGGTGAGGCGTTCCTGAAGTTGCTGGCTTTGACGGTTTAATTCATCTGTATCTACGCGGATACCGGTAAATTCCATTTCTGCCAGAATGGATATTAAAGGACGCTCGAGATCCCAGTAAAGATCCCACAAACCTTCTTGCTTGAGTTCTTCTTTCAAGATTCGAGATAGCTTCCACGCGATTTCCGCATCTTCTACTGCATATTCGGCAACCTTCACGACATCCACTTCAAACATTTTTTTCTGTTGTTTTCCCGATCCAATGAGATCCGAGATTGGAATCATTGTATGCTGCAGATACCGTTCGGCCAGTTTATCCAGGCCGTGTCCCCGTTCACCTGCACTCAGTAGATAACTGGCTACCATCGGATCAATGCTGACTCCCTGGAGTGTGACACCCGCCCGCATTAACACTACCATATCGTATTTGATGTTCTGATTGGCAATCAGAATATCCGGATCTTCCAGCAAAGGTCTGAGATGATTTAATACATATTGTGGATCCAGGGCTTTTTGACCTGCTGGCCCTTCTACTGGTACATAGTAGCCCTGATTTTCCTGCCAACTGATAGCCCAACCTACGATCTCTGCTTCTGCAGGTTTTAATCCGGTTGTTTCAAGATCAACGCAAAATTCATCCTGCTGTTGTATCAGCGCCATGAATTTATCAAACGCCGGTTTGCTGTCAACCGTTTCCCAGATGCGATCTACCGTGGGAGTAGTGTCCTGCTTCGTAAAATTGTCTTTCATATCTTCGGCGAAACGTCGGAAGCCAAAATCTATGAATAATTGACGTAGGCGTTCCCGATCAGGATGAGTTAATCGCGAAGCTTCCCAGTCTACCTTCAACTCCAGACTGTTATTCAAAGTTACCAGTTGACGCGACATACGAGCCTGGTCTGCATACTCTTTTAGGTTTTGTTGCAGTTTCGGACCTTTTGCCTGATCTGCATTTGCCAGAACTTCTTCCAGAGAGCCGAATTTCTCAATCAAGGTTTGTGCTTTTTTTGGTCCTACAAGGGGGACTCCCGGAATATTATCTACGCTGTCTCCCACCAATGATTGAAAATCGATTACTTGATCAGGACGAACTCCCCAATCCTGAATGACCGCTTCAGCATCCATAAACGTGTTCTTGCGAATGTTATAGAGCTGGACAGAGTCATTGATCAGTTGGCGGGCGTCTTTATCATTGGTCACAATTACTGTTTCTATTCCGCGCTCTTTTCCTAATCGAGCGAGTGTGGCAAAGACATCATCCGCCTCCCAGCCTGATTGTTCGATAATTGGAACTTGAAACCCTTTCACAACATCCATAATTGAAGAAATTTGTGCTTTGAGGTCTTCAGGCATCTCCGAGCGATTTGCCTTATAATCCGGGTAGATTTCCTTTCTGGTTCCAGGACCACTCGAATCCATGGCAAAGATTAAATAATCTGGGGAATGGGTTTTAATGATGTTAAGGATATCTCGGGTGATTCCAAAAATGGCATTGGTTGGCTGACCAGCGGGCCCGGTCATCGCCGGCACAGCATGAAATACCTGAAATACCAGAGAAAACGTATCAATGATGTAAAGTGTTTCTTTCATAAAGATTTAGCTTTACCTGAAATTTTGAAAAGAGATAGCCGAAATTGAAACAGGAGGAGGTTTCCACCACGGTTTGATTGCAGGCTCAAGCTTCAAAAAGCCTGAATTCTGCTCAAACAGCACTTATTATTGGTGAGACTGGACTGAACTACCATCAACAGGCCGGTTGAACTCGGAACTCTACGAAATTTTTTGTCGATTTATCCTTAAAGATCTTCGTGTTGAAACTGTCTTAGGATGTGTTGTTATGTATATGCTTGTGTGGGGTTAATTATGTTTGTGATAGTGGAATCAATCGGCAGTCCAACAAACAGAGTCAGAAACCTTCTTGACATGGCTTTTTCTGCATTTAAAATGATTTAGTACAGGAATTTAAGTACTTCAACGGATTCAATATCACTTCGTCTGGTCTTTCCTGTAGGTCATCAAGGATGATAAGTCTTCGTTTCGATGAAAATTCACTTCAGATTACAACTGTCACGGTACTGAACTGTACCTGATTATCACTTAATAATCCTTGAGGTTTAATAACATGGCTGCCAGTAAACCAACTGCTGTTCACTTTTCATTAATCTTTTTTGTCATGGCTACATTGATTTGTGGTGTGATTGCTTACTTGAATTTTAAAGATCTGGGAGAATCGAACGCCAAGTTGGAACAGGCTCAAAAAGATTCACAGCGCGATGGAGCTGCGGTTCGCAAGCTTGATGAAGACCTACAAGCTTTGAAAAAATTAATCGGTAATGAGCAGGAAGATGTGGGGTTGGATAGTAAAACTCCGAATACTGTGATTGGAGCGACCGAGCAGGATATTAAAACCCATGCTAACGTTCTGGCAGAGCCCACGATCAAAAACACCCTCATTAAACTTTCGGGGCAGTTAAATCAGACCAAAAATCAGTTGGCCCAGGAGCAAACCGCCAAAAATGATTTGGAAGCTCAATTTCTGGCATTAAAGGGCGAGCTGGATAAAGTTGTTGATGAACATAAAAAGGCCCGCGATAATTCGGAAAAAGATTTAGCAGACACTCAGAAAGTCAAAGAAGAAGAAGTTTCCGCGAAGGATCAACAAATTGGTGCACTTCAGAAAGAAAATGAAGAGATTCTGATTGAACTGGACCAGTTGCGTGAAACGGACGCCAAAAAGATTAAAGACCTCGAAACCAAAAATAACACCTATGCCAGTCTGATTGATACGC
>NZ_CALEMX010000364.1 GCF_937910335.1 uncultured Gimesia sp.
TATGGCGCAAATTACGTGCCAAAGCGAGGGAAGTCATCTGGGAAATGCGGGATCATAGGCCTGACAAACTCAACTTCAAACGAGGATCAAAGCATGGATGCTTCTCTTAATCAAAAGAAAAGTGAAGAACAAACGAAAATTCTTAATTCTGCCATGCGGAATTATACTTGTCCTGCTTGCAGTTATCATATTGCCGTACAGTTTTATGATGGTGGTTTACTGCCATTAACGACTTTGGCCTGGCCTCAAAGTTGCGAAGAAGCGCAAAAGATGGAACGTCTGCCGCATGACTTCATGCGCTGTGTCGATTGTGGCCATATTTCGAATGCCGCCTTTGATTATGCAAAAGTTCCTTATTCGGATAAGCCAAATCTAATGTTTAACAAAGGGGCAATCTGGTCGGAACATCTACAAAAAGTATGTGATCTCATTGCAGAAACGCTTCCCGAAAATCCGGTCGTCGTAGAAATCGGCTGTGGAGAAGGCCATTTACTACGTTCACTGGCAAAGAAAATTCCGACCGGAAAATTTATCGGCTTTGATCCGAACGCGGAAATTGAAACAGAAGGCGATTTAATTGATGCCCGGGCCATGTTATTCAATCCTGGACAGCATTTAGCGGAACTTCGTCCGGACTTAATCATCAGTCGACATGTGTTTGAACATTTGATGAATCCACTTGGCTTTGCACAGGAAGTCGCCTTTGCCGCCAACGTGGCTGAATGTGCAACCAGAGTGTTTATTGAAGTTCCCTGTATTGATGGCGTACTTGCTGCGAGCCGCACGGTAGACTTTTTCTATGAACATAATTCACACTTTACAACTCGTTCGCTGGAGAGACTCTTAACGCGTTGTGCTACCAGCGTTGATTTAATTGAAACCAGCTATAACGGCGAAGTCATTTACGGCATGGCCAGCTTTCAGCCTCAGACTCATCAAGTAGAATTGGCACGTCAGGCAGTTGCTTTTCAGGAAAAAGCTTTGCAGGCGGCAGTCCAACTGAAAGATCAGTTTGATGACCTCTCGAACTCCGGAAAACGAATTGCCATTTGGGGTGGCACGGGGAAAGCGGCTGCGTTTATTAATCAAAACCAGCTTGATAAAAAGCGATTTCCGATTGTCATTGATTCGGACATGAATAAAGCTGGCACATTTGTTCCGGGTACCGGTCAGGAAATTTTGTTCCGGGACCAGTTAATCGAAGAACCCGTAGAGGTAATTCTGATTGCAACGCAATGGCGGGCCGCCGATATTGTCGTCGAAATTCAACGCAATCAAATTCGTTTTGACACGATCTTGATCGAATACCAGGGCCGACTGATTGATTACTTCGAGGACACTCACCCTTATCGAGAGGAAGAAGCACAACCCGAAGCGAAGGTTCCTCGACCACAGTTCCTCTCTCAAAAAAACAGACAACGCGATTCGATCGACAATCACTTGGAGTAAAAAAGACCGGAGTTTCATTGCCGCTTTGTAACAGAGCAATGTCCGAAAATAAATTCAGACAGGATAAATTATGATCATCTTCAATTTCGGAATTCCGAACTCAGGAACAGACTGGTCACAGGAAGTATTCAAAAAAATCTGGGAAAGCCAAAACTACACATTCCAGATTGAAGAAGCGTCTAACATCCAGGAACTTTCTCAAATCATCAGCACAATAAAGATGAATGAGCGGATGATTCTCCAGTTTCATTTTTTGATCGAAGAGGCCATTGCGGCGGCTCAGGATGATCGTGTGCGTCCCTTCTATCATTATCGTGACCCGCGTGATGTTGTCTGTGTCGAGATGGAAAATAGTCACATCCCTTTTGCTACTGCTGTCGAGCAGACCGTCACCGCTTATCAGGAAATTCATCACGCACTTTGCCTACCCGGAATTATGGTCATTCCGTACGAACATATTGCGGAGAATGCAGAAGGACTCATTTATCAGATGGCTACCAAATTAGGAGTCCTCTTAAAATTAGATGTCGTTACGGAAATAGCCGGTGAATTACGTGAGCAAGTAGCCCAACAACAGTCTGTGGCTACGCCTGCAACTAATGACTCCCATTCAAACCAATCGGTACGAATTGACGAAGAACACGTATCGGAATCCTCCATAATACAGCCCCTCTGTATTGGAAAGTGGCGCGAACAACTTTCAAAATCTGAAAAGTCTATGGTCACTCGATTTTTCAAACCATTAGTTGACCAATTTGGTTACGAAGAATAACAAAGAAACTCAATTCGTTGTACCAGGGATGGTAAATCATGCTGCCTTTAAATCAATTATGCACTCTGAATTGTCAATCGAAAGACATCGAACTCTCTAAACAGCATCTGAATCAGTATGAGGAAGAAGGGGTCCTACTGGCGAAAAACCTGTTCGATCCTCGGGACTATCTGCCGATGCTTAATGATCTTGCAGGCCGTCTCAGTCTACTAGAACAACATTATGGCGCTGATGTTTCCGAAAACAGTAATGAAATCTCGCAAATCAGCGACCGATTAATCAGACTGGAAGAGCTAGCTCCCGGGGCCCAAAGCGTTCTTTACGATTCCATGAATTCCGCCCCGTCTCTGCACACGATGGGTGCTCATCCGAAATTGATGACGATTCTTGAGACATTGCTCTCGACTGATATTTCAATTCACGACCGGTATATTATTTTGATGAGCATGCCACAGGGAGAATGGCATCTTGCTTCGTGGCATCAGGACTGGTATTACAATGAAGGGCCTTATTCGACCATTACGATGTATGCCCCTTTGCAGAAAACGGATCATAAAAATGGCAGTTTGACATTTGCACTGGGAGAGCACCAGAAACCACCTGTCTCGCATGACGAGCATGACCATGGCATTACCACCAAATGGCATTCGCTGCCTCCCGAAGTTGTTCACAGCTACGACCGCGTTGTGCCCACCTCACTTGAAGTGGGGGATGTCCTTTTATTTCACAGTTTGACTCCGCACACACCCAGTAAAAATCAATCTAACTACGTACGGTTTGTTCTCAATTTGCGTTACCGGGATCTGAGGGATCCACAGTTTCTGGAAGAGGGCTGGCGCATCAAAGACATCACACGCGCCAGACAGGCAATGCAACGGTCGGCTTCCTGATTATTTACACAACACTTCATAAAAAGCTAATTTGACATGGTAGAAAAAAAAGGTCTTTTACGCGGTAATGTTGGTGAGTCACAGAATCAATCTGAAAATGACTTGAACGCACTGAATGCCGTTGAGCAATACTGGGAATCGAGTGTTGGCTCGAATTTGAACAAGCTTGATGCGTTTACAAAATACGTTTCCAGGCAAGCGATTACAAAATTAATGGCGCGTTATGAAATCTTTCAACAACAACTGGAAGTCAATGGTTCCATAGTAGAACTGGGCGTTCACCGAGGTGCAAGCCTGATGGCCTGGGCACAATTCAGCGCCATTCTGGAACCGGTGAATTATCTACGAAAAATCATCGGTTTCGACACATTCGAAGGTTTCCCCTCACTCAGTGAAAAAGATACGACGGGAACCAGCGAACATCTCGAAGTCGGCGGGTTTAAGTCAGAAGAGAATGCGATGGAAGATCTGGAACAGGCGATTCAGCTTTACAATTCCACGCGTTATCTGAATCACATCCCCAAAGTGGAACTGGTCAAGGGGGATATCAGTGTCACCCTGCCCGACTATCTGGAAAAAAATCAACATCTGGTCGTCTCACTGTTACATCTGGATGCAGACCTGTACGAACCGACCAAAGTGGCGCTGGAACTGCTCATCCCACGGATGCCCAAAGGAGCCATCATTGCCTTCGACGAATTAAACATGAGTCTATTCCCGGGAGAAACGCTGGCAGCGATGGAAACACTGGGGATTCCCAATTTACGACTCAAGCGGTTTCCTTTTGCCACTTCACTTTCCTATGCAATTATTGAATAGTTTCATGGCCCGAAAAACCGTAATAATTGCCAAATTGTACTGAAAACACGCTTCTTGAAGCCGATCTCTGAACACTCTCTTCAAGCAGCAACCTTTGACTAACCGATACAAGTTTAGATGCAGTCGTTCGTCGTGCGCGGATTGTTGCTAAATGACTGGAAAGAGACTTGTGTGCTGGTGGTTTTATTTTCGGTCGAAATAATCAGAACATGCTCATACTCAGAATTCTGGGTGAAGGCCAATGAGCGTGAACGGAGCAATGGCTCAGTCACTCTAAGAGAGGCTTGGTAAAGTAATATGTCAGGCATCAGTTCCGGTGTCGGCCTGGCAACCGGATTAAATATTACGGAAATTGTTGACGCGATTATCGGTGTCCAGCGAAATGCCCTGGTTCGTCTGGCAGATCGTGCGTCCGCATTTCAAGCCACTGAAGGGGGAATCAAAACCCTCGAAGCCAACCTGTTGACGCTGAATTCCTCCGTTCAAAAGCTGAATCTGGAAAGCACTTTCGAGACGCTGCAGGCAACCAGTTCCGACACCAGTCAATTCAGCGTTGCCGCCAATAGTACGGCTACATCCGCTTCCTACCAGTTACAAGGTTTGCGCAAATCTTCGAATCACCAGGCGATTTCCAACGGCTTTGCTGATTCTGATACGACCCAAATAGGAACTGCAACTACCATTACTCTTTCAAACGGCGGGAAGCTGGATGAGCCCAAACTTCTGGAAGAACTGAATGATGGCTTGGGTGTGCAACGGGGAAGCATTCGCATCACTGATCGCGATGGTCAAACAGAAGTCATTGATCTGACCAAAACACTCACCGTTGAAGATGTTGTCAATGAAATAAATAAGTCAGCCACCTCCATCGTTGCCAGTATAGAAGATGATCATCTGGTTTTTACCGATACGGGATCCGGAGTAGGAACACTTAAAGTCGGCGAAGTGAGTGGTGGACAAACAGCCGCGGATCTGGGAATTTTGAAGTCCGTGGTCGCTTCTACTTTTAATGGTGATTCCGTCTATCGAATCACCAGTGATTTCAACCTGTCACAAATAAATGACGGAAATGGAATTACTACGGTTACCGGATCAGATGATTTTCAGATCACAACCGCAGATGCCTCTACCATCGACGTCAACCTGGACACTGCTCAGACAGTCGGAGATGTCGTCGATCTAATCAACAACAACGGAGCAAACGGAGGTAAGGTCACTGCTGCGATCGACGTGAATGGAAAGTTAAGCCTGACTGATAATACTGCAGGAGGAACCACGTTTGAAGTGACTGCATTAAACAGTTCGTTAGCAGCGCGTGAACTGGGAATTCAAACAACGGGCCCGGGTGGAACAATCACCGGCACACTTTCCGGCGGTTTGAATTCGGTACTTCTCAGAAGTTTAAATGGAGGCGTTTCATCAACGGGAACCGTTCTCAACGCAGGTCAGGTTAATTTTATCGATGGCGCAGGAGGCAACACGACGATCGATTTTTCCTCTGCCGAAACTCTGGATGAAGTCATTGATCTAATCAATGCCAACGGCTCAATCCAAATTGAAGCCAGTCTCGATGCTACCAAAACGGGTATCCAGATCAAAGACACGTCTGCTCCATCGGGAACATCGATTGAGATCCAGGATGTCTCCGGAAATCTGGCTGGTTTTCTGAAAATCGAAGCGGTTCTCGCTGACTCAAAACATACGGTGAGTTCCGGATCCTTAGACCTGCGTTACATCAACGAAGACTCCTCGTTATCAACTTATGCCAAGAATGGCACTGCGGTCGCCGCCGGTAGTATTCGCGTGACCGACCGCGATGGAGTCAGTTTCAATGTCGATTTGTCTGACACAAGTACGACTAAAACGGTCGGCGATGTGCTTACAAAAATTAATGATGCAGCCACAACAGCCGGCGCGAAAATCAACGCTCGCCTTAATGATACCGGTGATGGCTTTATTGTGGAAAGTACTGGAGGGAGTAGTTTTGATGTCAAGGTAGAAGAACTCTCCAGCGGAACTGTGGCTGCGGACCTGGGAATTTTAGGTTCCGGGACAACTGGCGTTGATAGCCGTCAGACGACTGTAATTACAGTCGATGCGACAGACACACTTGATGACATAGCAGAAAAAGTAAACGCAACCGGTATTGCTTCCGCGACGATTATCGATGACGGTACCGCGTTTAATTCTGCCCGGCTGTCCTTCACTTCTTCTCGAAGTGGTGCCGCCGGAGAGCTGATACTGGAGAGTTCATTTGATTTTGGCTTCACCACCTCCGTTGATGCCGATGATGCTCTCATTCGAATTGGCAGCAATCCGCAAACATCTTTTTTACTGACATCGTCTACCAATAGTTTTGATGATGCCATAACGGGACTGGAGATCGACTTACTTTCCACTTCTACTTCAGCGGCGACAATCAACGTTGCCCGTGATACTGCGGGAATTAAAACGTCTATTAACAGTTTTATTTCTTCGTATAACAATTTCATTGACGCAAAAGATGCACTGACTGATTTCAATCCAGATACCAATGAACGAGGTGTGCTAAATGGAAGTAGCGTTGTATTAACTACGGTTTCTCGCCTGGAAGGATTAATCACCAAAAAACTTTCTGTCAGTAACAATTCGATTAAAAGCATGTCTGACTTAGGCGTGCAGTTTGGTGGTGATGGCAAATTAACACTAAACAGTTCTATTCTTGATCAAGTACTGATTGATGATCCCGGTGCGATTACGGAATTCTTTCAGCAGGATGACAAAGGTTTTGCCGTCGTGATGGAAGAAGTGATCACAACCATGACCGATCCGTTTACTGGTACCTTCAAGGCACAAATCGATTCATTGCAGGCATCGGCACTTGCTTTAAATACGCGCGTCGATGATTTGAACTCGATTCTGGAAGACAGACGCGAGCGGCTCATTCGTCAATTTACTTTGCAGGAAACCATAGTAAACCAGTTGAACTCTCAACAGACGGCATTGGAGGGGCTTCAACTTCTGACTTTCAATAATTCCAATAAGAGATAATCAACCGGAATCATTTTTTACATAATCAAACTAACAGAGGGGCCATTCAGGAGATGAACGGAAAAGACTATCTTGAAAATCAGGTTTTGACAGCGCAACCACATCAACTGCATCTGATGGTCGTCGATGGCGCACTGCGATTTGCCAGAAAAGCAGCTCAGGCCATTGAGAATAACCAGTTCGAAGAAGGACACTTCGCGTTAGATAAGAGCAGAGATCTGGTAGCAGAATTGATTGGCGGACTCGATCCTGCCCAACAACCTGAAATGATTGAACAGCTGAAAGCATTATTCGTTTTTGTCTATGAGAATTTGAACTATGCTGACGTCAAGCAGGAAGCAAGCTACATTCACGACGCCTTAAAAATACTGGAGATTCATCGGGAATCCTGGTGTGAACTCATTCAAACACTGCAACCCGCTACGATTGATGAAAATAAAACCGTTCACTCACATGACCCACTGAAACGCCCGCATCACATTGAGCATTCAGATAAAACACATCAAAGCCGATCATGGCTGACTTGAATTTAATCCGCGCCTCAGAAGAGCAGAAATCTTCACTGCGCGCAATAAAAAAGCACCCTCACCATATACAATGATGAGGGTGCCTGAGGTGGAGA
>NZ_CALEMX010000365.1 GCF_937910335.1 uncultured Gimesia sp.
GATTCGAGCCTGGATCGATTCCTGGCTCAACCCAAATGGGAAATATCGGTTTATAGTAGTGAGATCTTCAGTGTTCGTAATAAGCAGTGTGCAAAAAACGCATCTCGCGCGCGACGCGTAAAAACGCATAATGGGATTCGGTCTGAAGGTGTCAAGATGGAATTTTCTGCACCTGAAAACCTGGAGGAATGCCGATTTCGAAAGACTTGAATTTGTCAAGAGATTTTAATTTTGGGCGAATTCCTTATACGATGTGCAAATGGAATTAACGGTAGTGAGGTTAATCTATTCGATCAACGCTGATTAATGACTCTGAATATACTGCACCAGATCTTGGATTTGCTGCTCGCTGAAATCTTTCAGAATTTTTTCGGGCATCAGGGAGGTGGGTGCTTCTTTGAGCAGTTCGATGTCATCACGTTCCAGGATGATGCGATTGTTTTTGGCGTCGAGGAGGGTGATGGTTTTTGCATTCGAATCAGCCATTAAGCCGGTCAAAACACGGCCTTTGGCGGTCACTACGACATGTGTAATGTACTGCTGGCGAATCATCGCGGAGGGATCGATAATGTTGGACATCAGGATGGTCAGGTTTTTACGATCGGCTCCGGTTAAGTCGGGACCAATCTGATTTCCTTTGCCGTGGAGTTTGTGACAGGTGGCACAATGTTTCTCAAAGATTGGTTTTCCGCGCGTGGCGTCGCCGGTGTTATTCGCAAGTAACTTCAGCATGGCTGCTATGCGCTGGCGTTTTTCCTTAGCTGTTGCAGGCGCGATTTTACCCCAATGTTTTGTAATCAATGCGATCGCCTGTTTGTCCTGATGTAATAGAATCTGTCTCAATTGATCGACTGTGATTGCCGTTGGTGGAATTGATTTTTTATCTACCGAATTGAGTAAGGCAACCGACCAATCTGCACGGCTCGCTAACAGGTCGATGGCTGCGGGCTTGAGCGTGGGTTGTAACTTCGCATAGATGCTGAGAACATCGTTTGCAATTTCCGGTTGGTCAAAGCGTTGTAATACCGAGAGTGTGGCAATCTGAACGGCCTTGGGTTTCTGCTGCTTTAACAGATTCAAGAACACGGGAACGCATTCGCTGCTGCCGGACTGACCGGCTGTTTCAATTAAAGCGATGCGATTGGCGGTGGCCTGTTTTGAATCAGTGGATGCACTTTTTTCATTGATCATCGTCAAGGCGGTCTGCAGGGCTTCACGGCTTCCCATACGCACAGCCAGTTTGATAATGGATGGTTCGCTGCCCCGTTGCTTTACCAGTAAAGCGAGCGGTTTTGCCAGCGGTGGCGGAACCGTTTTTAAGCTTCGACCGGCGAACGCCTGATTGATTCCGGAGAGTACCAGATCGACATCACTTGATGTGGGAGCCAACTTCATCAGTTGGGCACAGGCTGTGAAACCCTGTTCGCTTTCTTCAGCCGCATAACGTCGGGCCAATCGTTCGATGATTTGCTGCTTTATCATTGGTAGTTGCCATGCAGATGGATTTTTAACCAACTCCAATACTTGATCCTGATGCGAAACGGCTTTGTCTTCAATGGCCCACCAGATGAGTAACGGCAGGAAGGGGTCGGTCAGATCTGTGTGATGCTGCAAGAGTTCGTTTGCAATGTGGAGTGCCTGTCTGCCCGGCAGGCGTTTGGCCGTAGAGGCTAACTGGCTGCGGACGATCGTACTTGTATCGCTGCGTGCGAGCAGTTCGAAGACTGACCCAAAGAGGATTTCGTTTTTCGCTGTGTCTTCAGTGATAAATTTCGTTTTATGAATTTGATCTCCGAGCAAGCGGACGGTCCATGCGCGGACGTATTCGTGTGGACTGTTCAATAGTTTGAGAGCAACAACATCGTTCACTCCTCCGCTGACATAGAGCCCCCATAAGGCCTGCAACGCGAGATGCTGGTTATCGCTGGAGAGAGCGATTTTTTCCAGTCGAGGCAGGATCGATTGATCCCGACGTTCTGCCAGTATGCGGCGTGCCTGCCGCGCGTACCAGATGTTGCCCTTGGATTCTGAAGCATGTTGAATCATTAAATCGACTAATTTGTCGCTGGATAACTTGCTCAGATTAAATGCATCGCTGCGAATCGGTTTGACTGTGGAGGGAGCGACGCGCCAGATGCGGCCATCTTCCCTATGTGGAATATACCATTTCTTAGCATCGCCTTCTTTAGTCGAATGGGCGATGAAGTTATCGTACCAGTCAGCAACATAGAGAGCACCGTCCGGACCCACGGTGGAATCAACGGGGCGAAACCAGAGATCTTTCGTGGTGATGAAGTCGCCGGCTGCTCGGGTTGCGAAAGTGGAGCCGCGCGTTTCGACCGTGTTCCAGCGCATGGCGCTGTGTCGAATATTGGGGGCGATGCATTGGTTGTTAAAACGTTTGGGAAATACCCCGCCCTGATAAAGTACGAAGCCACCGGTCAAACTGTCTCCTGCATAGCCGTGATGTTTCACCGGTTGAAAGTATCCGTAAGTATGCGGATTGTGGAGCGGCCCATGTTTTCCAAAACCTTTGACATAATAGGCTCCCTGCACATGATGGCACATCGGTTCGACGGTGTTGCCGGCGGCGAACAGATTTCCCAAACGGTCAAAGTCGATGCCCCAGGAATTGCCGCCCCCTTCGGCGAATAATTCGAACTTTTTTGTAAGCGGATGATAGCGCCAGGCTCCCTGTTGGAAACCGATGCCTCGAATGTTAGCGGTTACGGTACTACCCTGCACTCCATACAACCAGCCATCTGGTCCCCATGTTAATGAGTTTGCGAAGGCGTGCGCGTCTTCCATTCCAAAGCCGGTGAGTAAGACTTCGGGATCGGAATCGGGAACGTCATCCTGGTTGCGATCAGGATAGAACAGCAAGTAAGGAGGTTGAGCCACAAACAGACCGCCGTGCCCGATGGCGAATCCTGAAGCGAGATTCAGGTCTGAGATGAAGTCCTTTGAATGATCGACTCGTCCGTCACCATCGGTATCTTCGAAAATCGTGATTCGGTCTGCCCCCTTCGGGCCTTTTGGTGGAGGGGCGGGCATTTTATCGTATTGGGTCCGCAGGTATTGGTCGACTTTGACCGCTTTCAATCCGTTCGGAATCGGATACTGTAAATATTGCAGCACCCACATTCGTCCGCGGTCGTCAAAACTAATCGATAGCGGCTGTGCTACCTGCGGTTCACTCACTGCGAGACTGATATCAAGCCCCTCGGGTAACTTAAACTTCTTGACCGTTTCAGCAGGCGGAAGTCCATCCGCGTTAGCAACACTGCAACACAGGATTGATAATCCGAACAAACCAACAATAACCGACAAGCGAAATTTATTTGCGGGCATGAAATTCTTTTTCTGGAAAACGGTTCGGGCTTGTAAAAGTCTAAAACGGCGGGAAAGAATATTATCGCCCGAGGATACCGCTGATGTCCAGTGTCAGAATTATTATTGGATTAACTCGATGGTTTAGAAGTAAGTTTTATTCCTGACAACACATCTATTATTTTGCCAAGGGTAGACGAAATGAGGCGGCTTCTTCTGAATTGCGCACGAATAATTGATCGCCGATTAAGACCGGATGATTCCAGGTTTTGCCTTCGATGGCGTGAAACTTTGCGAGTTCGGTATGGCCATTCGGATCTGCTTTGAGCAACACGACATCGCCTTGCTCGCTGATGACCAACAATTGCCCGGAGTCGCTCAATAACAGAACCTGGCCTTTTCCGTAGCGGCCCCCTTTCCATTTGCGCTTGCCATCTTTGAGATCGAAGCAGACAAAAATCGTGCTGTCAAATCCGTAGGCGTGGCCTTGATAAACCACGTAGTCGTTAAAGTCCGGTTTCAATCTTGGGGAATCCCAGACTTGCTCTGCTTCCCATTGGCCGTTCGTGTTTGTCACGTGAATTTTTTGAATGCCTTTCCCCATGCCGGATGCAATCAGGATCGAGTCATCTTCAAGTTGTTGTGGTTGTAAAGCGCGGTAGCCTTCGATCTCATTCTTGTAATTGAGTAAGACTTTTCCGTCAATTGGATTGAGCAGATTGAGCTCTTTATTGGTCAGCATGGCAATCACTTTTTGTCCGGCGATGGTCATCAACGTTGGAGAGCTATAAGAATGATCGCCGGCAGGCGCGGACCATTTTACTTCGCCTGTTTCGGTATCAAAGGCGAGAAGCCCTTTCTCTGCTTTTCCACCTGCGTGCACCACTACCAGTGAATCCACGACGAGCGGCGAAGAGCTGAAGCCCCAGCCGGGTGGTTCTCGTTCTGCGACTTCACGAAGATCCTGCTTCCAGACAATCGAACCCGTTTTGGGATCGAGCCGCAGGACGTGACCGTTGGCGCCAATGACAAACAGTTGACCTTCGCCAAGCGTCGGAGTCGCCCGGGGGCCAGGGCCTCCCAAAGGATCATAAAAGCGTGAGGTAATTTCCTGGATCCAGACTTCTCCCCCGGAATTGGCATCGTAACAGACAATCGCTTCACTCTCTCCACGTTGTTCCTGTGTGAAGAGCAGGTCACCGGCTACGACAAACGACGACCAGCCGGGTCCCACCGGGATCTTCCAAAGTGGTGTCTTCACAGTATCATCCCAGTCGGGTGAAAGAGACACGCCACTCAGGCTTCCATCACGCTGGCTACCGCGAAACGCAGGCCATTCGGGATCAAGCAGACTCTGTTCCAGTTCAGAATTAGATCGTTTCTGAAGATCAATCCTGGGCTGCCTGCTGTCATCTGCCAACATTCGGTCTTCGGCACTCGGGACCCAACGCCAAGCCAGATCCAAATTGAAGTCGCCCCACATGCCGTTGCTGCGCAGCAAGGTGGAAAAACCAAATCCGAGTACCGAACACAACACGATAATGACAGTTCTCTTCAATGAAAGCCATCTTGAAACCAGAACCGCGGAAATACCAAACAGGCCGAAACCCATTGGGGCGGTAATGAGCATGATACCCGGACCTAACATCGTGGAATCCGGCCCCATCATCGTGGGATCAAGGGATGCCACTGTTGCAGCGGCAGCAGCGATCACAATGGCAGCTCCGATCAGTTTTTCTTTCACACTGGCGCGACTGGCAAACAGCCACCATAATAGGATCAGACCACCAAGGAGAAGCGGGCCGAAGATTGTCGCCATAATTGGTAAACGGGAATCCGTTTCGATTAATTGTGGTAAGAAGCGTGTGACCAGCATACCAATCAGTAACAAAACAGGAGGCCAGATGCGTAACGGCTGCAACTTGCCGGCAGAGGTTTCTGCCTCGTCTGTATTTGATTCACCGGGTTGCTCAGCCTCTGGTTGTTTCATCTCTGGCATGTTTGATTCTCGATTTCAATGTTTTCAAATTCAATGTATTCAAAGATTCCGATGTTTTTGCAATTTGATTAGTATAAGGCATCTCTGATCAGAGGCCCATTCAGTACGCGTTCTTGCGATCATTCTAGAACGTGAGATTGATCTATCAAGATCCGCTTCGAACTGACCATCGGGCGAACCGTAAGAAGTCATCCCCATACAAATTTGCAAGCTTGAGCCGGGATGGAATTCGTTTCGGACACCTGGAATTTCCCCCTCACCATTTCTGATCATAGTGCCACATGAGAGACTGCCTGCATTCTTGCTACATTTTCAGGCACAAAATGCGGGCATTTTCAGCAAACCAGACAGATCTCATGCATGTCCTTGTTCACTACAGGAAAAATCGTGAAATTTCCGGCGATGAGAGCCATTGATAAACGGGGGTTGAAAAACATTAATAATGGCTGTAAATCAGACTATTTATCAGGTTTTTCTCACTGCACTCACACAATTTTTCGCCACGGATTTTGGAGTCGTCAGACGAAGTCATGGTTTTCAGTGAACAGCACTTTTTTGGCACATATTCTGCACAATCATCTCTCCTCCTTTGAATTTCAGGGTATTCTGAGTAATTTGGGATGAGCCGACGTTAGATCTGAATCATCAATTCAGCCTGTCTTCAAAGTCGATTCTAAAAATAACGAGTGGATTTCTCACGAGAGGACTCTTGATTTTCATTGATCAAAAGTCTGTTGCTTCGTGGAGGTATAAGAGTAACATCAGTTTTGTCAGTATTATTATCGCTCAATGAAAAGGTCAAAACAGTGAATACAGAAATTCAGCAGAGTTCATCTACAACGTATCCTGGTGCCAGCAATGGCAGCAAAGCGAACAACGGTTCCGCACGTGCCTCGGCCGTCGCGGCAGTGACCGGCTATCAATCCAGCCATCCACCCATGAATTTTCAGGAAATCCCTACAGGCGATCTCTTCAACGCCAATGTATTTTCTACGAAAGTCATGAAGAAACGATTGCCGAAAGAAATCTACAAGAGACTGATTCGGACAATTGAAGAGGGTGAAAAGCTGGATTGCTCCACGGCCGACGTTGTAGCCTCTGCTATCAAAGACTGGGCCATTGAAAAAGGGGCCACACACTATGCCCATGTTTTTTATCCATTGACCGGTTCTACAGCTGAAAAGCATGACAGCTTCCTCACACCCGATGGTGATGGTGGTGCCATTGCAGAGTTCAGCGGTTCTCAACTGATTCAGGGTGAACCCGATGGTTCCAGCTTCCCTACCGGTGGAATTCGTGCCACGTTTGAAGCACGCGGTTATACCATCTGGGATGTTACCAGCTCAGCTTATATTCTGGAAAATTCCAACGGAGTCACGCTTTGCATTCCGACGGCCTTTGTATCCTGGACGGGAGAAGCCCTCGATAAAAAAACACCCGTGCTGCGTTCCATGCAGGCGTTGAACGTTCAAGCTCAGCGAATCTTGAATTTATTTGGGCATGCAGACGGTAACCTGGTTTCGTCTACCGCTGGTCCCGAGCAAGAATACTTTCTGGTGGATCGTAATTTCTATTATGCACGTCCTGACTTGCTGAATGCGGGTCGTACGCTGTTCGGTGCAAAACCGCCTAAAGGGCAGGAATTTGATGACCATTATTTTGGTGCGATTCCTGATCGCGTGCTGGCGTTCATGTTTGAAGCAGAGCGTGAACTGTTCAAACTGGGAATCCCCATCAAAACGCGACACAACGAAGTGGCACCGGGGCAGTTTGAAATCGCGCCTCTGTTTGAATCGGCCAACATCGCGACCGACCATCAGCAGTTGCTGATGACAACACTGCGACGTACCGCTGAGAAACATGGCATGGTCTGTCTGACACACGAAAAACCATTCGCTAATTTGAATGGTTCCGGTAAGCATGTGAACTGGTCGATGGGAAGTGCCTCTCAGGGCAACCTGCTCGATCCGGGCGATACACCACATGAAAATGCCCAATTCCTGCTGTTTTGCGCTGCCGTCATTCGAGCAGTTCATAAATATCAAGGCTTACTGCGATCCGTTGTCGCGTCAGCCGGTAATGATCATCGTCTGGGAGCTAATGAAGCACCGCCGGCGATCATCTCCATCTTCCTGGGCGACCAACTCACGGACGTTTTTGAACAGATTAAAACGGGTGGCGCGAATTCTTCGATTCCAAGGGGAACACTGACGGTGGGCGCTGATGTCTTGCCACCACTTCCAAAAGATGCTGGAGACCGAAACCGGACCAGTCCGTTTGCCTTCACTGGAAATCGATTTGAATTCCGAGCCGTTGGTTCGAATCAATCGATTGCGGGACCATTGGTGGCGATGAATACCATCGTCGCTGATTCACTGGAGTTCTGTGCGACACGACTGGAAGAAGCAACCGGCGGCGATCCAGACAAACTGCACTCGGAATTGCAGAAACTGCTCACAGAAATCATGAACGAGCATGGGGCCGTAGTCTTCAATGGTGATGGTTATAGCGATGAGTGGCATGCAGAAGCAGCCAAACGCGGCCTGTTGAATCTCAAAACAACCGTTGACGCTCTGCCGGCTCTGGAAACTCCTGAAGTCAAAGAACTGTTTACCAAGTTTGAAGTTCTATCGGAACGCGAATTGGCGAGCCGTCATGAAATCTACCTTGAGCAGTATGTCATGTCGATCAGTGTCGAACTGAACTTGACGATTAAGATGGCAAAAACGATGATCTTCCCGGCTGCTATTCGATACCAAAGCGAGCTGGTTTCCAATTGTGCCAACTTGAAAATGCTGGGTTACGATTTCGACACCCTGACTCTGGACCATATGACCGAATTGGTCAAAACTCTTCAAGACAGTATTGGAGAATTAGAACTGGCGGCGACGGAATGTGAGTCGGACGATATGGTTGCTGAGGCAAGTCATTGCTGCAACGTGATCCTGCCATTGATGAATAAAGTCCGCGCTGTTGCGGATGAACTGGAAGGAATTGTGGCAGACGACCATTGGCCTCTGCCTACCTATCAGGAAATGTTGTTTATCAAGTAACAAACATGCTCAATAACTCGGGCTATAGGAATCTGAGCCGACCTGGAAACGATATCTGGGTCGGCTCTGTTCCTGTTTGATTATTGATAAAATGTATTGATCCGGTGAGGTCAATTAGATGAGTTCTATCAAAACCACTGCGGCAATGGCAGGATGTACTCATCATAAAACATTTCTGAGCGGTTCGGCGCTTTCCTTGATTGAATTACAGTTGCGAACCACAACCCTCAATCTCCAGCAACCGTTTTTTCCGCCACAATCCGCCGCCGTAACCTGTTAGTTTTCCGTCTGCACCGATGACGCGGTGGCAGGGGATGAGAATCGAGATACGGTTATCGCCGTTGGCGCGAGCGACCGCTCGCACTGCGGTTGGCTGGCCGATGCTTTTTGCCTGCTCGGCGTATGAGCGAGTTATTCCGAATGGAATGGTTCGTAATGCTGCCCAGACTTTTTGTTGAAACTCGGTTCCGGGAGTGATTAGCGGGAGATCGAAGTCGGTTCGTTTTCCTGCAAAATAATCTTCCAGCTGCTTATCTAGCTGAGCGAAGAACGGACTGTCACCCGGCAGCGTTTTGGCATTCATCCGTTTGTGCAAACGGTTAAGTTGTGTTTCCAGCATGGGACGATCTGCGAATTCGAGCAGGCAGATCCCCTGCTCTGTTGCACCTGCTAACATAGGGCCAAGCGGCGTGAGGAGGCGGGTTACAGTAATCACTTGCTGATCGCTGCTTTTTGCGGGCGCGCTACCTAGTGTTTTCTTGAAGCCATCGCCGAAGCCACTGAGTGATTCATAGCCACTCTGAAATGCGGCATCTGTCACCGGCGTTTTATGACGAATCTGCCCGAAGGCCTGATTGATCCGCCGCATGCGCAGGTATGATGTAAAGGTCATGCCATGCAATTTTTGAAACCAGCGCCGGACGCGCACTGGATCGAGACCCCTTTGTTTTAAATCTTCTGCCTGCAAACGGATGGTGGCATCCTGCTCGACTTCTTCCATCAATGGTTGCAGCCATTCGGGTGTGGCTCCCAGATCCAGCATGGGATGACAGATCTTGCAGGCCCGATAGCCATTTGCGATGGCGGTCTTTGTATCAGGGAAGTACTCGACGTTCTCGGGCTTCGGTTTGCGGGCTGAACAGGAGGGACGACAAAAGATTCCAGTGGTACGGATGGCCGCGAAAAAAACGCCCTCAAAGCTGGTATCCCTGCGGACCAGTGCTTCGTACATTGTTTCCTGGTCGGGTAATGTGGCTGTGTCATTCATTGTTGTCTCAGTTTGATTCAATTTTCAGAAGCCCGATTTCTGGAGTCGGATACCCATTTCCAAAAATCATACCAGCTTAAAATCAAGCGGCAACCGCGAAACGGACAGGGAATTTTTTTCGATAGAGCATTACTATCTGTCCTCTGCTATTGCTAGATTTGATACTTTCGACCAATTGATTGTTCCGCATAATTACGTGCTTCCTCTTGTAATTGCTCCCGTTTCGCCCTCAACCTTTTACTAGCTTCAATCATTCTCTGTCGAATCTCTACAAAAAGCTCTGATCGATCATATTCTTGCTGAAGAATCCCGTTCGTAAAAATCAGTTCAATCACAACTGTGCATTTCCATGCTGGATGAAATCCATAATGGGAATAATGATCATGAATGAATCCATCAGTAAGTAACAGACCACCAGAGTATTTCAAGTGGTAATCAAGCCTCTCATAGTGATTGTTGAACCAATCATGTTCTCCATCTGTGCCAGTGGGCGTCACCCCATTAATTTGGGGGGCCTACTTGTTTTTTGTAACCTTCCTCTTCTGTGAAGAGGCTCACATGGAGCGTATCCATGACCAAGCGTGAATCTGAAACAGCAAAGATCGCTTGATAGCCGCGCCAGCAAGCTGAACAAGTTCCTTTAGGATTCAGACCGAATAGGCTGGGTTCAAATAGTTTGCCTTCACTAATTCCTGAGAGCGAGAAATTGATTCCATTGTGCCGAAACAAGTCGTCAATTTGGGCGGTCATATATAGATACTCCTTGATGACATGAGTCTGTGTTTATCTTGTCATTCAGCTAAAAGAAGCAGTTGCCTCGTCACATGTATTTTATGGTTTCTTAATAAGTTCAATCCCACTGATGAGTGATTTTCCTTTAACCGCCTGCAGCGTGATGGTTAAGGTGCCGTCAACTTCGACGTTCTTTACCTCTCGCCTGATTCCCGTCATTGGATGCTTTGCTTCAGCGAGGATGTCGAAATCGCTGAGAACGGTCTGGCCCTGGAGATAAATCGTCTGTATTCGCTCTCCGGGTTGAATGTCGTCGACTTCAGCAAAATAGAGATTAACGGTGTAAACTCCCGGGTGGAGGTCATGCAGTGTCAGTTCCTGGAGTCCTTCCACCGTTGAGGCTGCCACCCACGGCCATGCATCGCCGGCCTGCATCCAGTTTGTGTGCCGATAGCGGTACGTTGGATTCTTCGGTTTCGTGACGACTTTAATCTTGGGAGAGGGGCCGCCGACTGAGGGATAGTCGAGCCAGAGCGTTCCTGCTCGCGTTTTTCGATCGCCGGGAGCGCCAAAGTTCAAGCCAATGCGCTCGATGGATGCGGGTTTGATTGTGTCATCGCCCCAGGCTGACCACTGTTCGTGACTTTCAGGCATGGCGACCAGCGACAGTCCCGCCGGTAACGGATAACTGCAGGTGCAGCCGTCGTAGAAATACGGAACATTTAATAATCCACCTGAGGGTATAATGCTGTTTGTGCAACCACTTCGCGGACCACTGATAAAGACAGTGCCGCTCTCCAGTGTTTTGTCGTAGTAGGAAGCGGTACCGCTTCTTAATGTATAGAACAATCCGTAATCGACTCCGCCATCACAGCCATACATTTTCGGAAATACGCGTGGTTCTTTTAAACCAGTCAGCGGGTTGATGCGTACTCCTGCCACGGGCGGATCAGGGTGCAACATTGTCTTCTGGTGTGGTGCGTGATAGTAACTTGGTTGAGGACCGGTTGGGTTTGCTGCCAATTTATTTCGTAGTGCAGTTTGTTCCGTTTCCTTCAACACGCGACCGGTGTAGATATCTGAGAGAACAAGAGGGAGTAACGGATAGTCGAGCGAATAATCGCCTCGCAGCCGAATTCCACTCCAGTCTTTTGGTCTGGAGACCATGGTTCCATCAAAGAAGTGTGGCTGTGGTGAGCGTTTGAAGTGCGAGAGTGTATCGTCAAACCAGAGTACTCCGAGTGGAAACTTTACTAGTGTGTCTTCGGCGTGTTGATAGTTTCCCCGATAGTCGGCGGTGCCCGGCAATGGACCTGTTCGACGGACAATTGCTTGCTCCTCAAACTTCGACAGTTCAAATTCCGTCAATTCAAATTCCGCCAACTCAAACTTTCCCGGTTTTAATGGTTTCAAATCATACGAAGCAGCAAGTGCGGGTTTTGCTTTAATTCCTAATACAGCAATCCCGCCAAATGGTCGGAGTGATTGCAAGAGGGTATTCCTGGATTCTATAATTCGGCCTGGCGTTTCCGAAACAATGACACTGGCAAGGTAAGGGGGCAACGCTACTTTATTCAGGGCACATTGAATCACAGCAGCCCGGGTTCCATAAAGACCTGCAAGCTGTAACTCACGACGGAGTTGATAGACTCGCTCATGATGATCATCAAAGGCAATGACGTGATAGTTTGATTCCTTTAGCAAGGATTTGACTAACGATCCCGTTTCCAGGCCGACGACAAATGCAATGCCTTCCGGTCCGGCTGATTCACGGACCAATGCTTTGGCGAATTTTGTTGACTCTGGAGATGTTGTCAGCTTCGAAATGTTTTCTTTCCAATGTTTCACCGGCGTCGACTTGCTGCCCTTCTTTTCTTCAAAGCAGTAGAGCGTTCCATTGCGTGACGAAACAAAAAGTCTTCCCTCAGCGACAATCATAGATTGAATCGTGCCTTCAACACCCTTTAATTGATCATCGAATTTCAACAACCGATCGCCTGCATGAATCTCCCGACTGATACTTTTCTTTCCCAAGCCTTCACGCACTTTGTCTTCGTGTCGTTGGCTATTAACGACTTTATCGAAGCTCAATGTTCCACGGCGAATCGCTTTCGCTGTCGCAGGATCAAGGGCGGCAAACCATCCGCCAGGAAATCCGCCGTCAGTGGGAAGCTTGAATTCAATCAACTTGCCAGTCTTACGATTTAACCGAGCCGGATATGCCGTCGAACAGGGTACAATGAGTTCGTCGTCATTGACAACTAGATAACCTTGAGGTGCCAATCCACCGATGGCTGTTGTATTGTGTGGCTGTTGACCGAACAGATATCCGAGTCGCTCGTTTCGCCAGATCAAGTTACCGGTCTCAATATCCATCGCATAGACGAACACTCCTTCGAACGGCCACACACCTGCAGCGAAATAGACTTTGCCTTCTGCGACCACCGGTCCTCCACGAACGGGCCACACAGAAATCAAACGTCGATTCCCAAGCAAACGTCGTTCGCTGGGGACTGCCCGATGTTTCCAGCGCAATTTCCCTGTCGTCAGTTCGACACAGTAGAAAAACCCATCATCGGATCCAAAACAGACCGAATTCTTCCAGACAGCGGGTGCAAAGCGGACGGGACCATTGGTGCGAT
>NZ_CALEMX010000366.1 GCF_937910335.1 uncultured Gimesia sp.
CAAAAATTTGACGGGTGAAGATAAAAATCTACGCAAAGAAATCATGCAGGTTTTTGATATGAATCCTTCGCTGCCACAGGGTGCTCTGGAAGGATCGATTCAGCAGGCATTGCTGTTAATGAATAACGCCACTCTGCAATCCAAACTCTCCGCAAGCGATCTGAAGAAAAAACTGGTAACGATCTCTGCTGATGAGGAAATGGTGCAGGAACTTTACTTAAATGTACTGGCCAGACATGCAACGGATCAGGAAGTTGAGCGAAACGTGAGCTTTTTGAAAGAGTCAAAACAGCGCCCGGAAGCCATTGATGATCTGATCTGGGTGCTCATCAATTCCACGGAATTTCGTACGAAACGATAGTCATTTTCAAACTGAGGAACAATTAAAATGCAGACAGATGCACTCTTACATCTGAACTTAAATCGTCGTGGCGGAATTTCAAGAAGAAATTTTTTGCAGGCAGCCTCGTTAAGCGTCGCCGGCTCTACTCTGTTGAGTCAGTTCCAACTGAACGCGGAAGAGTTGAAAAAAGAAGGGCGCTCCTGCATTCTAGTCTGGCTGGCAGGTGCGCCAAGCCAAATGGAAACCTGGGATCCCAAACCGGGCACACAGAACGGCGGCGAAACCAAAAAAATCAGTACACAAACGCCGGGTGTCGAGATTGCCCACTACTGGCCTAAGATGGCATCTGTCATGAATGATGTCGCGTTGATCCGTTCGATGACGGGAAAAGAAGCGGCACACGAACGGGGCACCTATCATCTGCATACAGGCCATCGCATGCTGGGAATTGAACGGTTCCCCCACTTCGGTTCTGTAGTTGCCAGAGAGATTGGTGATCCTCAATCCGATATTCCCAATTTCGTCAGTATCGGTCAAACCCTGAGTTCCGGCTTTCTAGGAGTTCAGGTGGCACCGTTTATTATCGATCGACCCGGTCAACTGCCGGCGAATGTTTTCAACAGCACTCCCGAATCACGACAACAACGCAGACTGGCCTTATTGAGTCAGCAGGAAAAAGATTTCACCGATGCCGGAGCAGAAACACTCGTTAAAGAAAACACAAAGTTGTACGAAAAAGCCAATTTGATGATGAAATCACCCAAGTTGAAAGCGTTCAAATTCGATGATGAACCCACTAACATGCAAGAGGCCTATGGAAAATCGCAATTAGGACAGGGGCTTCTCGTCGCGCGGCGACTTGTAGAAGCAGGCGTCCCTTTTGTCGAAGTGCGCACCGGTGGTTGGGATATGCATAACAACGTCTTTAAGGGTATGGAACGGCGCGCTCCCGATGTGGATCAGGGTTTATCTCAACTGCTCATTGATTTAAAACAACGCGGCTTGTTAGAAAAAACGCTGGTACTTTGCATGGGCGAATTCGGACGAACCCCGAAAATCAATGCACGTCCACCGATTCCGGGCCGAGATCACTGGGTTAAAAACTTCAACCTGCTCATGGCAGGTGCCGGCATCAAGGGGGGGCAGGCCATCGGTAAAACCGATGAAAATGGTCAGGAGATCGTTGACTCACCAGTAAAGGTCGATGACCTCTTCCGTTCAATGTGCAAGGCCATGCAAATCAATGCCGACATGGAACTACACACTCCCATTGGGCGTCCTGTGAAACTGGTTGAAAGCGGCGAAGTGATTAAAGGCCTCTTTGGATAACCCTCCGCAATATCTGCTGACTTTCAGAAATAGTTCGTCTCGAATCATCCACTGAAAGAAACCAGGCTTAATCAAAAACAAGCCTTAAAAAGACTTGGCAGTACTCCTTGACTCAACGTATGATAAAGGCAGGTTCAACGAGAACCGGCGGTGATCTAAAAACCGCCTTAACCCCTACCTCCATTAAACTTACGACATATTGTAGATACAGGCAGAATCATGACAGGCATTGCTGTTCCTTGTCCCCAGTGTAAAAAAAAGCTCAAACTCCGCGATAAAAGTTTGCTCGGAAAAAAAGCGCGTTGCCCCAATTGCAAACATGCATTCGTTCTGCAACTACCAGGCACTACACCCGAACCCAAAGCATCTGTCCCTGTGCAGATCCAGACAGCATCCGATCAGGCTTCCAAAAAACAGATAGCAGCGCCCCTTGAAAGACCTGTTCAACCAGAGATTACTCAGCAAAACCAGGAAGTAAAAATTGAATTAGCGCAGCCTGCCGCTCCGACGGTAGGAACCTCTGCCAAATGGATCCCCGATGATGCGGTAGAAACTCCTCAACCAGCGACACCACAAAATCAGTTTCCGCAAATTGATACATCCACAACCACAGCCGCAAAAACAGAACCCTCTTCCCCGATCATTAATACCGGTCAACCGGATCCGATTCTTCCCAATGTCAAATTAGAATCCACTGATAATGCTGGTGTCGCGCGGCTCCGCGAATTACGCCGCAAAAATGCAAAGCGAAGAAACTTTTCCATTTTGATTGGTCTGACCTTTATCATTCTGATCGGCATCGGCGGTTATTTTGCCTGGCCGAAGGTGCAACAGACGATCGCAACGAAACCACCCGCACCCGTTCCGTCAAAACCGGTTCCTCAAAATCCTAACCCGGCTATTGCCCTGATCAACCAGAATCAAGAGCAGATTCCCAGCCCCACCGCGGGAAAACCGATTCAACTTCTATACGTACCGGCGGGAACCCGAATCCTAATGCATTTGAGACCAGCCGAGCTCTGGACCCCCGGTTCGCAAGGAGAAGAATTTCGCGCCTGCCTTGGTCCCGTGGGAATCTGGGCCGAGCAAAAAATTAAAGAAATCTGCCTCAAAGAACCTGCACAAATCAGTGAAGTCACTTTTTGCCTGATTTTAGGAACACCAGGTGCCCCCCCGGAATATGCTGCCGTGGTTCGGCTGACAGAACCTGTAAAACGCTCGGAACTCATTTCGCAATTCGATGGACAGCGACTGGATGACTATAGTTTTCCCGTCTATTCCGGCGACAAACACTCTTCGATGATCGTGGATAAATACACCTACGTAATTGGTCCTCCGGGAGAAGATCGTGCTGCAGAAATGGCAGAATCGCGCGAAATTGAAAGCAGCACCTCACCTGGAATCGAATCCATTCTGAAAGAATCCGACCGGGATCGACATTTCACCATCGTCTTCGATCCGAATGAAGTCCGCCGCCAAAAGGAAGTGCTGGTCCCAGAAAAAGTGTACCCCTTTTTGATTCAGCTGTTAGACTGGCTCGGCGATGATATCGAAACGATTGCCTGGAGCATGCACCTGGGTCAGGAAGATTTTTATTCTGAATTTCTTTTCCGAAATTCCACAATGGTTCGCGCCTCGAAACTGGCCACAAATATAAAGGAACGTCTGGATCAACTTCCACAAGAGATTCTGGAAGGTGTTCAGAAAATGAATCCGGGCACCGTAGGCAGCCGAAAAGTGATTGGCCGCTTTCCCGCCATGTTGAAAGCATTTAGTATGGCCAACCAACAGCAGGCTGGCGAACGCTACGCTCAACTGGTCAGCAAATTACCAGAACGCGCTGGACCGAATCTGGCGCTGGCCAGTTTACTCACCTGGGATGAATCAACGCGAACCGATTTTTCCGTCAAAGCCAAAGCTAAAACAGTTCCGTCAGCTGGTCCCAAATTACCTGCTCTGATCGTAGATCGGCTCAAGCAGAAAATCGAAATTGATTTTCGACGTACCCCTCTGTATGAAACTTTTGATTATATTGGTGAGGAAACGAAAACGAACCTTGTTTTGGATGGCGAAGCGCTGAAACTGGTGGGATATACCAAAAATATGGCTCAGACGATGAATTTAGGAATGGTTTCCGGATTGGATGCAATCCAGGCGATTTTCAATGTCAAAGACCAAGATCAAATGTGCCTTATCATTGATCAAAACAAGAAGACAGCCACGATCACCACCAAACCTTATGCGAAACAAAATAACTTAAAGATCTTCGAGTTTCCACCAAAAAAATAACGTTTCACGCCAGTTATCGTCCGAAGGTGATTATAAATGGATGTCACCACGTTTCAATGTCCTCAATGCCAGACTGTGCTCAGACTGCGCGGCAAACGGTTAGCGGATTCCACTTTTCATTGCCCCGATTGCAATCAGCTCCTTCAAATATCTCAAACAGCCGAGGGATCGTCTGAAATCAGTCTGATCACCGCGGCCCCCACAGACAAAGCCGATTCTCCCCTCTCTCTGAAAACAGATTCATGGATTCAGACACTACGTCGCGGGAGCAGAAGTTTGACTTCGAGTCCCGTGCTCATTTCCTGGATTGTCGCCGGCAGCGGAGGATTTCTGATTCTGCTGATGCTGCTCAATGATCATAATTCTTCTGAAAAAATGACAACCCTGAACCAAACCGCTACGGTATCAGAAACTCCCACACCCCTTCCGGCCGCGACTGAAAATCTTGAACATCCCGACATCAAAGAGCAGCAGCCCGCGGTCCCAGCTCTCCCGGAACCCGAACCCATCGTTCTAGAAAAACCTGTCACCCCCCCACTGCCGATAGTGGATCAGGAATTAGTCGCCGTCAAACCAGAACACACTCCAGCCCTGGTAGCAAAGAAACCTCAACCAGCGGCCCTACTCTCCCCGGAAACAGATGTCACAGTCGCCTTGCAAATTCCCATCATTGAGTTTCGCCAGCCTGAAGCCATTCCTCTGAAAAAAATGATCCGACAATTGGAAGAAATGCTGGATACCAAATTTCAAGTCGCGGAAAATATCCAAAGTGACTCGCAGCTGCTCGACACGCCGATCTCGTTTTCACTCAAAAATACCACACTCTCCATTTTATTAAAGCAGATATTAAGTAAAGCGGCACTGACATTTACCGTGAAATCAAATAAGATTCATATTCAGAGAGTAGAAGCTCTTTGAAAACGATCCCATCAACTCAAATGTGAGCTAAAACGAAATTAGAATTCACCGTGAAACTCGACGACAAAGTCTGTTACTGTTTTCATATCAGTAAGCGCAAAATCTTGAACCATCTCCGCATCCATCGTCCCAGAAGGGCTAGCCAGCTGAGTGAGTGTGGAGGCGCTGGAACGGGTTGTGGCTGGTGTGTGCCTTACTTAAAACGTTACTTTGCAGAGTCTGAGGAATCCGGATCTCCTGACCCCAGCGATTTACCCCAGACCGAAGAGGCCATCACCGCGGAAGAATATGCGCAACAACGAGAGAAGTATATTGAAAGTGGAAAAGGGGTTCCACCCGCTTAGAGACTGCGACAAAATTTAATCTGCTCAGAGATCACTAACATGCCCGGACCCGATGCGGAAGTAGTACCAGCTAATCTCATCGAAGAGAAACCAATACTACTTTCACTGAAATCTATTTCCAAAACCTACACAACAGGAGATGTCTCAGTCCCCGTTCTGCATCATGTAGACCTTGACGTCTTTTCCGGTGAATTCCTGGTCATCGTTGGTCCCTCCGGCTCTGGAAAAAGTACCTTGCTCAACATCGTAGGCGGAATTGACGTCCCCACAGAGGGCAGCGTTTCTTTTCGTGATCAAAATATTTCTCTCTTCAACGAACAGGAACTCACCCAGTATCGCCGAAAGCATATCGGGTTTGTGTTTCAGTTTTATAATCTGGTTCCCACGCTCACTGCTAAGGAAAACGTGATCGTCGCCGCGGATATCAGTCAATCGCCGATGTCTGCGACAGAAGCCCTGGAACTCGTCGGCCTGGGAAATCGGGTTGATCACTTCCCCTCGCAACTCTCAGGTGGAGAACAACAGCGCGTCGCTATTGCTCGCGCGCTGGTCAAAAACCCCGATTTACTGCTCTGTGATGAACCCACGGGCGCACTGGATCTCTCCACCGGACGCATGATTCTGGAAGTACTCGGAAATTTGAATCGGGAACTGGGAAAAACGATTGTTATCATTACACATAATTCTGCCATCGGACAGATGGCACAAAGAATCGTTCGCATCGGTTCCGGCACCATTGCCGAAACGAAACTCAATCCAGATCCGATTGCTGCGAGGCTAGTTACCTGGTAATGAAAGTACTACACAGGAAATTACTGAGAGAACTATTCGCTGCCAAGGGAGTTCTGTCAGCAATCGTGAGTATCATTGCTGTCGGCATCGGTTGTTTTATTGCGATGTCTTCGACGTATGACAATCTGGAATATTCACGTCAAAGCTACTATCGACTGTGTCAGATGGCTGATTTTTCTGTCGAGCTCAAAAAAGTACCCGTGGGTAATCTCACGACACTCACGAAAATTCCCGGCGTCATCAATATCCTGCCTCGCATCGTCTTTGAAGTGACCGCTGCCCTGGAAGGAGTCGAAAAACCCGTTTCAGGAAAAGCGGTTTCCATGCCGGCCCATGAAAATGCCTCGATCAATCGGATCGTCATCAAACAGGGCAGTTACTTCACCGATCAGAGGCAGGAAGAAGTAATTCTCAATGATGCATTTGCACGCGCTCACAACCTGCGACCCGGCGATCGTATTCAGTTAATTCTCAATAATCGACTACAGGATCTCTTAGTTGTCGGCACCGCCATCAGTTCTGAATATGTCTACTTGATTGGTCCGGGAGGACTGGTTCCCGAGCCGGAAAGTTATGGCGTTTTTTATTTGAAACACAGCTATATGGAAGACGTCTTCGGTTTCGAAGGCGCTGCCAACCAGATTCTAGGACAGTTAGCACCTGAATTTCAAAGCCCGAACCGGGTACGTCAGGTTCTTGATCAACTCGAACTCAACCTGGACGACTATGGAGTGATTTCAAAAACTCCGTTAGCAGAACAATCTTCGCATTGGTTTTTAAAAAGTGAAATTGATGGGCTGAAAGTCAGCGCGACGATTCTGCCGACGATCTTTCTGATCGTAGCAGCGCTGGCTTTGAACCTGCTGATGACACGTATGGCAGAGCAGCAACGCACGGTGGTCGGAACGTTTAAAGCGCTGGGATATTCCAATCGAGAAATGTTTCTGCATTTCATTCAGTTCGGGCTCCTGATCGGTCTAGCAGGCGGATTCCTGGGTGTCCTCATCGGCTATTCACTGGCAGGAGGCCTGACGGCACAATACCGACAATTTTTCGAATTCCCTTCATTAACAAACCAGCTTTATCCGCGGATCATTCTGCTGGGAATGCTGATCAGCATTTTCTTTGCGGTCCTGGGAACCTTTCGCGGTGTCCGCTCGGTCGTCCGACTCTCGCCAGCCGAAGCCATGCGACCCAAACCTCCGCTGCGCGCCAGACGGATTTTGCTGGAAAAGTGGCGCGCATTCTGGAATTCTCTGGATTTTCGCTGGCAACTGGTTCTACGAGACATCTTTCGTAATCGAACGCGCACTCTGGGAGGCGTGTTGTCTGCAACCGTAGGCGCGATGCTGCTCCTGGTGACATTCTCGATGTATGACGGCGCCTTCGCCTTACTGAATTTTCAATATGACAAACTCCTGCTGAGTGATATCGATATCGGCTTTAAAGACGATCGTGATTATTCCGCGTTTTACGAATCACAACAGATCAGCGGCGTCGACTTTGCTGAGCCACTCTTTCAGGTTGGTTGTACCTTGAAAAACGGAATCCATGAAAAGAAAGTGGCCATCTCCGGAATTCTCAGCGATGCCCGTCTGACGATTCCCCGTGATACGGAAGGAAATCGGGTTATCGTTCCTCAGACCGGTATTCTGGTCACTCGCAAGCTGGCAGACATTTTGCAGATAAAAGCAGGGGACTCGCTCCAGATGATTCCCGTTGCCGGCGACCGCGTGCAGAGACGCGTACCGGTGATGAAAATTATTGACAGCTATCTGGGATTAACCGTCTATGCCGATTTTCATTACTTGAATCGCCTGATGGGTGAAGCGAATTCCCTGAACAGCGTTCAATTGAAAACTAAACCCCAATCAGCGGCCACGCGGCAGATTTATCGACAACTCAAACAGTTACCTGCCATCCAATCGGTCAATTCCATTCGAGATCAGAAAGAGAAATTACAGGAAGTGTTGATCGATCAGATGGTCGTGATGATTGTGGTGGTGATCGTCTTTTCCTGCCTGATTTTTTTCGGTAGCATTTTGAACGCGTCTCTGATTTCTCTTTCAGAACGACAACAGGAAATCGCCACACTTCGCGTGCTGGGTTACACGCCTGCCGAAGTCGGTTCGATCTTTCTAAGAGAAAGTCTGTGCGTCAACCTGCCGGGAATACTCTTAGGTTTACCCGCCGGTTACTGGGCTTCCAAAGCTATCAATATTGCCTACGATACCGAGTTATTTCGCATGCCTTTTACGATTACCACGATGAGCTGGATCTATACCATCCTGCTGGGAATCTTATTTACACTGATATCACATTGGCCGGTACAAAAAACCATTCAGAACATGAACTGGTTGACGGCTCTAAATGTAAAGGAATAACCATGTCCCGAAAAACGACAATCATCATTGTGATTTTGCTCAGCGGCCTGGGAATTTTTTACCTCGCATCACCGGCGACTCTGCCCGTTGATGTAACCACCGCGGAAACAGGCGAGGTCAAAGCATTTGTGGAGGAACGTGCGAAAACCACGCTGCCCCGAGTCTACCGCATTGCCATGCCATTAAATGGTCGTGTTCTGCCCATCAAGGTTGCGGAAGATCAGAAAGTGACGCAAGGTCAGGTTGTGGCTGTGATGGAAACATTTGACCTGGAAGCAGAAGTGGCCAAAGCTAAATTTCGAGTAGAACAATATGCCCGAAAAATCATTGAGCAAGCTGATGACAGTCTTGAAGACAATTCGCTGATTCAATTTAATGAGTTTCTAAAATCAATGAATCTGACGGTCGCTGCAGCCAGTAAGCAACAAGAGGCCAGCCTGGCCAAATGGCAATTTTCCAAAGATGAGTTTGATCGTAAGTACCAGCTCGTGAAAAAAAGTGCCATTTCAGAAAGTGAACTCAATGAATCTGATCTGTTTAAAAAACAGAGTGAAGTCGATTATCAGAAAGACATTTTGACATGGCGCTCTCTGCAGGCGGTTCAAAGTGCCATGCAGATTGGAAAAATTTCGATCCAGAAATATAAAGAGAAAAAAGAGCTTAGCGAAGCAGTCTTACATGAGGAACAAAAAGAAGCACGCGCACATTTGAAACAGTTAGAGCGCGATCTGAAACGGGCCACGATGCAGAGCCCCATCGACGGAACGGTTCTCACGAAATATTATTCCAACGAACGAACGTTATCAGCGGGCGAAGTATTACTCGAAATCGGAAAACTGGAAGATCTGGAAGTCGAGGTGGATGTACTGTCTCAGTATGTGGGAAATATTCGAATCGGTGCGCCCGTTGACATCGAAGGACCCGCCATTGGAGACGAACCAGTGCAGGGAAAAGTAAAACGCATCTACCCTAAAGGTTTCACAAAAATATCTTCACTGGGAGTCGAGCAGCAGCGCGTCAAAGTCATTGTCAGCTTTAATGAGAATATCTGGAAACAGTTACAAGCGCAAAATCGAGAACTGGGAACCGACTTCCGCGTGCGGGTCAAAATCTTTACCGAGATCAAAAAAGACGTTGTTAAAGTTCCCCGGTCGGCCCTGTTCCGTAATGGCTCCGGTCAATGGCAGGCCTTCCTCGTACGAAACTCCAAGACGGTCCTGCTCAATGTAGAGCCGGGCGTCATGAACGATTTCGAAGCCGAAATCCGCTCAGGAATCAAAGCCGGAGATCAACTGATTATCGCCCCCGGCATGAACCTGAAATCCGGCACTTCAGTTGACGTCCATGTGATAAAGCAACCCTGATCATCTTTCAGGCCAGAATCAGACGCCAGCTTCCTTTGTCGTTTTGATCGGAATCTGTCGCGGCTTTACGGTGGAAGACTTCTCTAACATCACAGTGACAACCCCATTTTGAACAGTCGCTGTCACCTGGTCAGGATCAACGGCAATCGGCATGGGAACCGATCTCCGAAACGTTCCTGAAGGCCGTTCACTCATGCGAACTGTTTGACCGCTCGTCGCTGTCGCCCCAGTCTCTCTTGCGCCTGTAATCGTCAGCATATTACCTGCCAGTGTGATATTGATTTCGTCAGCCGTCACTCCGGGCAAATCGAAAGCAACCTGTACCTGTTCTTCCAGCTCAAGCAGATCGACCCGCGGAATCCAGACCGCTTCATTTCCAAACATGCCCAGCTTATCCAACGCACGCTCCCCCTGCTCCACTGCAACACCCAATAATTTATCGAATTCAGATCGTAAACGTTCAATCGAGTTATGCATGCCCGAGGTCTCGCTCTTCTTGCTTTGCTCGGCTTGTGTTTCCTCCACCGCTTCTTCTTCAGTAGAAACGTGAACGGGGTCAGCCTGATTTTCAGTGGTTGACATGGTAACTTCCTCTCAATATCGATGATATCGGTGTGATTCAGAAACTTCTGATGTTATTTTCTTGCAGGTCCACTCTACTTTTCAGTAGTGAGATTTTCAGTAGTGAGACCTGATTCCTGCATTGTCTCACATCTCATTCGAACTACCAGTAAAAATATTGAAATTTTTCCGGCATGATTTTTTCGGCAAGCCGTGTCGAAATAGAATCAAAGCACAAACAGGACGTTCCGAGTGAAACCCTCTGGGTTATTTTACTTCATCGCCCGGACAGGAATTCGCGGCGGTTACTTGCTCGCCCTGATTCTCCTTGATATCAGAAACAGAACAACCGCCACAGGCTGAGCAGTCTTCAGCTCCTTCCATATTGGCAAGGCCTCCACAAGAACCTTTGATACAGCGATTACTGAAGATAACACCGACGGCCATTCCGGCAAAAGCAAGGGCAAATATACCAAGGGCGAACAAGACTGTAGACATCATGGTTTGTTTACCTCTCCCAGTAATTCCTGCCAGCGTGGGGAAAAACGCTCTGTAAAACCGTTTTCTGTTTTCACAATAAAATAAGCAGCGATGTTCCGGTCCTTGGCCCAATTATACCCCGCTTCCGGCCCCAATACCATCAGGCATGTCGCCTGAGCATCACAGTTCATACAAGTTTCTCCAACAACGGAAACCGAAGCCAGTGAATGTTTCACGGGGCGACCTGTACGGGGATCAATCGTGTGCGAATACGTTGTTCCCTCCACTTCAAAGAAATTGCGGTAGTTACCGGATGTGGCCATCGACAGGTCAGCAAGTGAGACAATTTTCTGCACAACTCGTGTCTCACTCACCGGTTTTTCAATTCCAACGCGCCAGGCAAGCCGTTTTTGATTGTGTCCCCGCGCCCGCATCTCACCACCAATTTCCACCAGATAGTTTTCGATGCCCTGTGATTCCAACAAGACACCAACAGCATCGACGGCATAACCTTTGGCAATTGCCGACAGATCAAGATACACATCAGGAATCAACTTCTTTAAAGCGGGTTGATCGCGTCTCAATGCGATATGCTGGTAACCAACACTCTTTCGGGCCGCTTCAATGCGGCTGGTTTCGGGAATCGTTTTTTTACCCGGATCCGGGCCAAAATGCCACAGATTCACCAGCGGGCCCACCGTCATATCAAACGCGCCCTCGCTCTCTTGGCTGATGTTGATCCCCGCTGAAACCACTTTCACAACTTCAGGCGTAACCTCAAACCAATCGTTGGACTGATTTTGATTGAACCGCGATAACTCTGAGTCTTTGATGTAAGTCGACATTTGCTGATTAATATTCTGCAACAGCTGATCGACTTCTTTTTTGAGCAGCGCTACGTCGACTTCCGCGGAAGCCGAACTGCTAATCGTAATATGGAACTGAGTCCCCATTGTGGGACCCTCGAAGTGCAACTTACTTACAGAAGCCGTCTGGTCAGTTTGACAGGCCATGCACGTAATGCATACCAACAGCAAATAACAAAAACGTCGCAACGGAAAGTGCTTCTGATTAACCAAAGTCATCATAGCGGATGTTCTCCGGCTCTACGCCCAGATCATCCAACATATTCCGTACAGCGGACAACATCATCGGCGGACCACAAATATAATATTCACAGTCTTCTGGCGCGGGATGTTTGCTTAAATACTCATCTAGCAACACCTGATGAATAAATCCCTGTAAGCCATCCCAGTTATCTTCCGGCACGGGATCAGAAAGCGCGATGTGCATTTTGAAATCCGGAAAGTCCTTTTCAATCGCCCGGAATTCATCTTCGTAGAACATTTCGCGCAAACTGCGGGCACCATACCAGTAAGAAACTTTTCGGTCGGTTTTACGTTCTTTATACAACTCATAAATATGTGATCGAAGCGGAGCCATACCAGCACCACCACCGATGTAGATCATCTCTGCTTCCGTTTCGTTAATGAAGAATTCTCCATACGGACCAGAAATTGTGACTTCATCACCTGCTTTTAAATCGAAAATATAGGAGGACATTTTACCCGGAGGCGTTCCCTCAGGTGAACGAGGAGGCGGAGAGGCAACACGCACATTCAGCATGATGATGCCTTTTTCACCAGGATAGTTAGCCATCGAATAAGCACGAATGGTTTCTTCATCTACTTTGGATTCAAACCGCCATAGATTAAAATTGTCCCAATCCTCTTTATATTCATCGGGAATGTCAAAATCGCTGTATTTAATATGGTGTGGTGGAGCTTCAATCTGAATAAAACCACCCGCTTTAAAAGCGACATCTTCGCCTTCCGGCAATTCCAGAATCAACTCTTTGATGAATGTGGCAACGTTATCATTCGATCGGACTTTACAGACCCACTTTTTGGTTTCGAAGACTTCGGGCGGTACTTCAATTTTCATATCGCCCTTCACGGGCACCTGACAGGACAAGCGGCAGCCTTCACGGACTTCACGGTTATTAAAATGAGAACGCTCGGTGGCCAGAATATCTCCCCCACCGGACTGCACTTTGACTTCACATTGGGCACAAGTTCCACCGCCGCCACAAGCAGATGAAACGAAGATCTGGTTTTCGGCAAGTGCACTCAACAACTTACCACCAACGGGAACTTCGATTTCCTTTTGTTCGTTCACAGTAATTTTGACATTACCTGAAGCAACCAGCTTTGATT
>NZ_CALEMX010000367.1 GCF_937910335.1 uncultured Gimesia sp.
ATACTTACCAATGGTTTGACACGATTTCCTATACTTTTATACGACAAATATAATTCTTCTACTATAAACAATCTTGTCTCGTGAAATAAAATTTTGATTATTATAAAATGCAGGATAAAAAACCTACTCACTATTGGAACGAATCAATACTCATGGAAAAGTATTCAAAACATGAATCATTCACCAATGAAAGACAGTGATCGTTGGAAACTGGAGTGCCAGACGATGCTGGCACAACATCTTCAACCTCGAGGTATTGATGATCGTCGTGTTCTGGATGCCATGAGTCAGGTTCCGCGTGAGAAATTTGTTTCACTCGATCAACAATCGTTGGCTTACAACGATTGCGCCTTACCAATTGGTTACAATCAGACAATTTCTCAACCCTTTACCGTCGCATATATGTGTCAGGCGGCTCAGCTCAAGGGTGATGAAAATGTATTGGAAGTTGGTACTGGCTCTGGCTACGGAGCTGCTGTTTTATCTTTGCTAGCCAGTGAAGTGCATACGGTCGAGCGAATTCCGGAATTTAAAAAACAGGCCACGGAACGATTACACCGCTTTGGTTATTCCAACGTGCATATTCACACCGCAGATGGAAATCAGGGTGTTCAAGAAGCAGCCCCCTATGATGTCATTATTGTTACAGCAGGGGCAGCTTCACTTCCAGAACCGTATCGGAATCAACTCAAACCCGATGGGCGAATCATCATTCCCATTGGAACAGAACATACAGGTCAGACCATGTATCGGTTTACTCTGAAAAATGGTGAACTGTCTGAAGAGAATCTGGGAGCCTTTACCTTCGTCCCATTGATTGGAGAATATGGTTGGCCCGTGTAAAACAGCCTTCGGCTTCAACTACCTGATTTTGACAGGAGGTTTTTGTCCTTTGGGAATTAATGTGATATATTTCCGGTCTTTTATCCGTTGATCAAAGTCTGCTTTCGCATCTTTCACTAAAGCGGGATTCTCCAGTAGTTCTACCGTGGAAGCAGCCAATGCTTGGGCTGCATACAAAATCCCTTTCTCGCCAATCGAAGAACCGATGCAGGCTACATTCTGCCAACTGTGACCGGGATTGCCGGCAGCAAAACAAGTCGTCCGTAACCCACCAGTGGGAATATGCCAACTGATATCTCCAACGTCGGTTGAACCTTTCGTGGAAGTTCGGGATTCAAGCAGCGTATGGATCCGGTTATCGATGGCCATCGGAAAGTTCTGACCAAACTTTTCAATCAATGGCTGTTGGATACGACGGGCAAATACTTTTTCTTCATCCGAAAATTTGGGAGGCCCGATTGCCGTTAATTTTTTATGTATCAATTCTGAAAGTGGTGTATTAGGTATTAATTCATGATTATCAGTATCAACTTGTACTTTGAGTTTCGTACGAGTCATCAAAGCGGCTCCTTTGGCGATATCGATTACCCAGCGATAGTTACGTTCCAGGTCTTCATGTGTATTCGCCCGCACGTAATACCAGACAGTCGCTTTCGCAGGGACTACGTTAGGTTGCCCTCCACCATCGATAATCACATAATGCATCCGAGCATCTTCTTTCACATGCTCGCGCATAAAATTAACACCGGTATTCATTAGCTCGACAGCATCCAGGGCACTTACGCCCCGTTCCGGGCTGACCGATGCATGGGCGGGCAAACCGCTAAAGGTAAACTTAACCGACACCAGTGCTTTCGAACTTCCTAAATGTACGTTCGTCTTGGAAGAGGGATGCCAATGCAGGCAGATATCCAGATCCTTGAACTGACCGTCGAGCAGCATATAAACTTTTCCCAGCCCGGTCTCTTCAGCCGGCGTTCCATACAGGCGAATCGTCCCCTTAAGATGATGTTTCTCAATCGCCCGTTTTACAGCAAGCGCCGCTCCTAACGCAGCCGTCCCCAGGCCACTATGTCCACAGGCATGACCTGCCCCCCCCTCAGTCAGAGACTCTCGATAGGCAATTGCCTTTTGAGACAAGCCAGGTAACGCATCGTACTCAGCGAGAATTCCGATTACTGGTTTGCCACTTCCATAGCTGGCTACGAATGCCGTCGGCATATCAGAAACGCCACTCTTCACGGTGAATCCGTCCTGTTTCAATTTCTCAATCAGTAACTGAGACGACTTCGTTTCCTGTAAGCCTACTTCTGCATAATTCCAGATAGACTGATTGACTGCTATTAAATCCTCTGCCCGTTCAATGACATCTTTCACAGCCGTCTGCTGGGATTTACTCAATTTGCCCGTCGAAGTTTCATCAGCCTGGGCATCGTGTACGAGACTTAACTGTATCATCACCAGGACATACACCAACCACCAGATCTTTTTCTTCCCGATCACTCGCATGAGAACTTCTTTCTTTTGAAAATCAGCGTGGAATCTTCATTTTGGTAAATCTAGATTAGCAAAGCACACTGCAGTTGTCATCTCATTTCCCGTGATCACGCACGAGCCCTGTCAGCC
>NZ_CALEMX010000368.1 GCF_937910335.1 uncultured Gimesia sp.
ATGGCGCAAATTACGTGCCAAAGCGAGGGAAGTCATCTGGGAAATGCGGGCTAATGCAAAGTCTTTTGTCTTTAGCTTTTCAAAAGAGTGATAAGTGACAATTTCCCATTCATCCCAGAGACGAGGTTCAAGATGTTTTCTGATTCTCTCATTCCACTGCTCGACCAAAGTTCTTGTTGGGACAACAACAAGCTTTCTGCCTTTTATTTTTGAACCCGAATAAAGACCAAAGAATGTCTTTCCTGCTGAAGGAGCCCAGTAAATTCCTACTGCTCCCACTTCCTTAAATCGAAGCCAGGCATCTTTCTGGTAATCACGAAGCTCAAAATTGGACTCGTAATCAGTTCTCAAGTCAACTGTTTCAATTGGTATTGGCATAAAAGGAAGAATGCCATCTCCAATCCCGCAGCAAAACCACCGGCCCAGATGTCTCTCCTGAATTAAAGATATTTCATGATGTTCATTGCGATTGGAACAACAGCGGGTCACACGGTTCAATCCAATGGAGCGGGCCTTCAGCTGTCGCAGTTTCATCAAAGTGGTCTGTTGCTCATGGTAAGACTTTATTTTTTCCCACAGTAATCAGATTCTGGGAAAGTGAGAGATCCCCATGGTTTAATTTCAGACTCGGAGAGGTCTACCAAGATCTCATCTTCCATTATATCAATCGCATCAGGGCTCTCGACTGGGGATAGAAGGTCTATGAAAAGTCTGAGCAAATCTGATTCATAACCAGGGTTAATTTTGCTGCCCTTTTTCGATGGGTCAAAGACTGCCTTAGGGTCGGCCTGTTTTTTAGTTTGTTTCCCCGTTATCACTGACATTCTGTCGATTCTCTGCCTTGGTAGTACTGCGAGAACTTCATTAGCCATTGAACCAAAAAGATCGTAAATATTATTTACGTTAAGCTGAATTCTCTCATGCGAGTTAATATGTACCCTATGCTTTCCGGGTTCCACTTTCGCCCCCTCAAGGATCCGATTTCTGATAGATGAACGAAGTTGTTCTGCTTTGAACCTTATCTCTTCCAGTTCAATAAGCTGTCTCAATTCATCCTGCGTTACTATGACGTCTTGGTCTTTAGTGTTACCGTTTTGTTCTTTCATTATCCCCCCCCCTGGGTTATCACAGTGGGGCGGTGTCAGCCGACCCACTGCTTTCGTTAATCTACGTTCACTTACGTTCTGCGTAGTGTTTTACAGACTCTGCTATTTATGATCGAAATGCCCCTGTGGCCCCCAAAAATGTGACTTTGGGTGGCGTATATGGGCATAGAATGTGACTTAGGGTGTCATGTTCCCCCCCCCCAATGTGATTTCAGGTGTCGCATTTAGCCTCCATTTGTGACTTGGACTGTCGCATACTGATGTTTGATTCGGACTTGTTCGACTTCCGCGAAGAAGGCTAGGGTACGACTTTCACCTGAAAGGTGTCTCTGCACTCGACGCAGCGTGCATCCTTTTTGGTTCACATTGGCAATCTCATCTGCCAGTCGTTGTTGAGTCCAGCCCAGCTCTTTGAGCCACTTTCTGACCTGATTCGAGGATGTGATTTTCTCCGGATCACGTGGCGTGGTTATATCATCACCGGGACCTGAGTCGTCAGGTGAAGCTGGAATCCACTCAAAACCGAGTTTCTCACTGAAGAATTTTCGCCAGCGATAACGCCAATCAGCAGGGGTGTAGATTCGCATGGTGCAGCCTTCCAGCCATTCTTTACCACATCCTGTCCGGGTGCAGTCGATCATTTCATTAAGATTTTTCCACTCTCCTTGATTGACGGCGGCTGGAATCAGTCCGAGATCTTGACTCAGGGATTCGAGGTCCCTCAGAAAGGACATAATTGCTTCAAGTCGTTCTATGGAATTCATTCGGGGGGCATTGAGATAGCCGGCTCGATGAATCCATCCCTTACCGGTTCGTCCCACCAGCTGATAGCCGCGTTCTTTTCTTTTTCCGTTGCCTGCAAACCCCACATATTCCTGTTTGGGATCGAGGAGTGGGCAGACTGACTTGTGGGGCGTGTTATTGGATGCAGCGACAAGTCCGTCTGTGATATTTTCACCAACAATATCCTCCCAGGATTCCCGCTTACCACGCGTTAGCTCTAAGACCATGCCGACAATGAGTCTCTGCTGAGGCCACGACCATCCTACTTTTCGAGAACCACCGAGAATTAAAGCTGGCCAGTAGACGTTGAAGAGTTTTCCTTGAGCTTGAAGTGTTTCACGCAACTCTTTGTACTGTGGGCCGTAAACATCGAAGATTCTTAAATGTCCTGGCAGTTGCTCCTCTGGGCTGCAAAAGCTATCCAGTAGACGATATGACTTAGGAAAACGGCGGTAGTGGTCGTGCCTGATTCCTGTGCCATAAAACATGCAAGTTTCGGCGGAACATTTCGCTTTTTTGACTGGCGTCAGTTTAACTTTACTTTTGAACCGAGTTTTCCAGTTTTTGTCGAAGAGGGCTCCCAAGAGCACCTGACGCAGCATCACATCTGGAACAAGGGTGTCGGAACGTAGCAACTGCCACAGAAGCCAGTACCAGATCCAGAATTGGTCGGGAAACGGCTTATCCTGTGGAGCCAGCACAGGGTCTGCTTCTACCAATCCGAAGTCTGGTACGAATCCAATGAATCGGGGAGTAGGTTGTGGGGCTGTTCGATTTTGTATAGCCGGTTGTCCTTTTAATGCTGAACCGGAAGGACCGCCACGCTCTGCGACTTTAGCTAACGCAGACGAAAGCTTGTCATTGACTCCTTGGGAGTCAAATGGAGGAACACACCGCTGGTTGTATTCGTTGAGCAGTGGTCTGGCTTGCTCCTCCGTTAAAGCGAAATCGTCGACCAAACGACACGCCGCATTCAAGAACTGATTTCGACCGTTTTGGCCCGAAATCGCAGGCGGCATTTTTTTCAGATATGCCTGGGCATTAACGGGCTGCTTAGATTTATCTCCGACTGGAATCGTTTCCTTATTCTGAACGGCATCGTACTCAGGTTTTGGTGGTGCCTGATTGGCAAGCTGATACAGAAGGCTCTCTGGAACTATCTTGATTTCCGATGGGAACTGGAAGCTACCACTGAGTCGATGGGGACGTTCGGAGCTGGAGTGTCCCTTACAGGCCATCGTTCCCGGAAGCTTAGCGAGTTGGTTCCCAGCGGACACGCCCGTGTCGATTTTTACCTGGTCACAGTTGTACTTATTTGTGAGTGCTCTCAGGCAATCTTGAATCAAGCCGTCTTCCTCAACAGGGAGGTCAACCCGGTACAGTAGGTGGTACCCATTGCCTGAATCCACTACGACCGGTTTGGGCCAGCCCGCATTTCTCAGATCACGAGACACAATCCGCCCAAGCCAGTAGGCCACTTCTTTCTCATCATCCGTTGCAGAACAGTCGGGATCGCGTACAGGATCAATGTCGATCAGCATTAAACTTCGACGCAGAATGTCCGTGTTCTTCGCTGGTTGGGCGACCGAGCCCGGTTTCAGGCAGTTCTTCGCCCTGTTATGGCAAGATGATGAAACTGGATTCAAGCCGTAGAAGATCGAGGTGGCTTGGCCTGAGTGTTGCTTCACATCTTCCGAAAGCTTCTTTAGGTGATCCGTGTCGTAGTACCCGGTGAGGTGTCGGTTGGGAAGGAAGTCCACCTCCTTGACGAAGACCTGGATAATGCTCCCGGGGTCATGAACGAACTGCAGAAACGTACCTGCACTGTAGTTGAGGCGATTTTGCTTCCCCTCAGTTCGGCTTGCTGATGCAAGTGGATTTTCTTCTAAGATCATTGATTTGTCGCCTTGATAAATCTTTCGAGGTCGATGCACCGAACGGACTTTTCCGTTCACACCCATACCTATCGCAGCAGCGTAACACGGAGATGGATCAACTCGATGCCCGAAGGCATCACGAATGTCGCAGGGCCCCAATACGTTAGTCTTGCTCCTTGATTACCACATGCAACCGATGCGGATCGCAGGGATCGGAACGGGAGGGGTGAGCGGGAAGAACTAGGTGGAGCTGGAATCATTTGTTATCGTTTCTCTTCATTAGGTCTCATGATCCTCAATCTAAATTCCGGAATTTAGATCGAGTCGATGATCTTGTTCATTTTGATGGTTTCTTTCGTGCCATTTCTCGTTGGTAGAACCTCCTTGTTTCTTGTTCGGCACAATTCATGATCGCACCGTGCATGAAGTCGCTGATTGACATTTCTCGTTCGGCTGCTGCCATCTTGATGAGTTTGCGTTCCTTTGGTGACAGTTTGACTTTTAGGTAGACGTCTTTCTCGTTGTTCTGGGGCTTTGCACTTTTCTTCTTTGCCATTGGATTCTCATTCATTTTTTTTTGCTTTTCGGACGTAATACCCATATGGGTTATATTGACTAATCCATTAATCATGATACAATTCTAAGACGAGTAGTCAACATCAAAACGTTGTTGTTTCGAGTTCCGTAAGGAAAGCTCAATGAGTGGGCTCACGCACCACTTGTTCCAGGGTTTTCACGATGACCAAACCTAAGAGCGAATACGATTCGCATCCTACTCACATTCAGAGACCTTCAAGACTTCACTTTTTCTGCTCAATAAGCTCTGCCAAAAGTAGGCGGCACGCCCAGAATCATTTGCTGGAAATGGAGGGCTGAGCGATGGCGAATTCACTAATCACTCCAGGCCAGCTTGAATTGCTGGCCGACATGATCGCCGAGCGATTGGCAAAGCAGCCTCGTTGCATCGACAAGTCTGAACTTGCCGAGCAAATAGGTATCAGCGTCAGTACAATAGAGCGATTGATGGGTAAGGGGAAAATTCCCTTTATCAAGCCCGGCCGAAGAGTTTTGTTCGACATTGAAGCCGTAATGGCGGTACTATCAAAAAATAATGAAGACTGAATGGCGGGCAATTCTGGGGCCCGTCTTGTGGGGACGAGTCTCATTAACTAAAAGTAAATCAATAATCAGATAAGACAGTTAGTAAGGATCACGATGGCATCACTACAGTATGCGACAAAAGACAGACGCGGTAGCTGGAAGATTCGATTCTATGTCAATAAAAAACGCAAAGTCGTTGGCCTCGGGACAATCACCGAAGACGAAGCCAATGAAGCGAAAGAGAACATCGAGCATTTGATCGAATGTGCGGATCGCTCCAGAACTCCATGTAAGAGCACTCGACAATGGATTGACCGGATTCCTGACAGGCTGCATAGCCGTCTGGCAGCACTCGGATTATGCGAAGCACGATTAGTTCGGGATTTGCCGACGACTGTGATCGCCTACTGCCGAAATTATATTGATGGGCGAAAGGACTGGCAGAAGCCAGAGAACTATCGCCAGGCAGTCGACAAGCTGGAGAAGTTCCTGGGCAAAGACATTCCACTGGTAGCCCTGATGAAGGGAGAAGCAGAACGCTGGCACCGCTGGATGATCGATGACCTTGAAATGAGTCCCAATACGGCAGGTCAAAACGTCAAACGCTGTCGCCAGATGCTGAAGGCGGCGATTGACGATGGGCTTTTAGAAAAAAATCCGCTCAAAGGGATCAAAATTGATCTCTCCAGCGACAAAACGAAGAACCGCTACATTGATGCCGAAGCGGCGAAAGCGATCCTTAATGCGTGTCCTGACCAGGAATGGCGAGTGGTGTTTGCTCTGGCCCGTTACGGAGGTCTCCGTTGTCCTTCGGAGGTTCTCCGGCTTTGTTGGTCAGACATTAACTGGGAGCGTGACCGTTTCAAAGTTCATTCCACGAAGACTAAACGAGCAGGTAAAGGAGAACGTGTCGTCCCGCTGTTTCCAGAACTTCGAAAAGAATTGGCCGATCTGTTTGAGATCGTTCAGCCGGGCATCGAAGTGTCAGCGACGGATTACGTGATTAAGCGGTACCGACACACTGAGCAGAATCTGCGATCGCAGCTGCATCGAATTGCCGATGCGGCGGGTGTCGAAAGATGGCCTAAGCCATTTATGTGCCTTCGTTCATCGCGACGTACGGAGTTGGAACGAACAGGTCCCTTCGCCAACCACGTTCTGAATGATTGGTTTGGTCACTCTGGTGCAATTGCCGAAACGCATTACCTGCAAACCACTGAAGAAGACTTCGAACTCGCGGGGGACCTGCTGGGGGACCTATTGGGGATCCCATTACAACGATATCAGCATGCCCCAGGAAAAGCCAAGAAACGAAAAAACCCCTTAAAAAACGGGGTTAAGAAGGATCCTGAGGGATCAAGAGGAACTGGAAATTACACCCGGAGGGATTCGAACCCCCAACCCCCGGTTCCGAAGACCGGTGCTCTATCCAGTTGAGCTACGGGTGCATGATTGTATTTTAGACGGAATCTGTTCCGTTCAGGTTACACTAAAAAAATATGATTACGCGATTTTATCCTGATCAGCGATAATCTAACAGGTGCAACTTGTTGTGACAGTTTATGTTACTGAAAATTGTCATAGATGCAACTGATGTAGAGCAGGATTCTAGCATTCCCCTCGTAAAAAACAAGCAGTCAATGGTGTCTTGCGGTTTGATTTTTAGAATCATTGATGAACAATCCCTCTCACAATCATCACTGCTCTGGAACCGTTCCAATTTACTGATCCCTTTCTGTTGCCGCTTGACTATCCGAGCTGAATCGGTTGTCATAGTGTGAATTACGTAAGAAAGTTAAGCTGGTGGGTTTCAGCGTAACTTGCTTGCGATTGATTGTGAGAGGCAGTTGCATTGGAAACTGCCTGCTTCCCGCTTCTTATTACCGTGAGGTCCTGCCTGTAATGAAACGTTCTCAAACTGCATTTGTGTGTTGCTTATTACTAATGATTTTGGTTTTTAATCTGGATTTGAGTCAGATCATCGCTGGCGAGGGGAAACAAGCCTCTTCAGCAAAACCAAAACTGGCTGGTGCCAGACCTGTTATTCATGCGATTAATTATTCTTCGATCCAGGAAGCCATTGATGCGATTCCTGCTGAAGGGGGAGTTGTACAATTGCCTCCCGGAAAGTTTGAGATCGAAGAGCCCTTAGTTATCACTAAAGGGGATGTGTTATTAATTGGCTCTGGTTCAGCAACACATATTCATAATAAGAATGAAACTGGGAAAGATGCGATTGCCATTCATCCGCCCCAAGATGCCAAACTGCCGAATGGCAAGCCAGATCCCAAACCTCGTATTTGGCGTGTACAGTTGCAGAATTTTCGGCTGACGGGCAACGAAAAAAGTGGACGGGGTATCAATGCCAAGTGGGTTCAGGAAATCTACATTCATGGTGTAACATGCAGTTATCATGGTAATGATGGGATTTTTCTCGATTTCTGTTTTGAAGACCCGCGTGTTTCTGATTGTCTTATGACGTACAATAAAGCGGTTGGCTTGAATCTCCTTGGATGTCATGACATTGTCGTTTCTGCAAATCAATTTGAGGAAAACCTGGACGCGCTACATTGTATTGACGGATATAATCTGTGTATGAGTGGCAATAATCTGGATGACCATCTGCGTGATGGCGTAATTATTAATAATACGTATGGTTCGATCGTTTGTGCTAATATGATCGAAGAATGTAAGGGGCGCGCGATTGTTCTGGACAACGAATGCTATGGTATTACGCTGTCTGCAAATGTGATTGCCCATAATGGCAGCGGAATTATCCTGGATGATGCACATGGTTGTGCCGTCAGCGCAAACACTTTCACACTGTTGGCTGCCGATGCGTTGAAGATTGGACCCAAGTCGGGTCGGATTACTGTGACAGGTAATAATTTCTCGAACAGTTATATCGGGAAGGGACATGTCAAACGTCGCACTAATGATCTGAAGGCAGCAGGTTTGACACTGGATAGAACTCGCGGTGTCACCGTTTCCGGTAATTTGTTTGCTTCAGTACATCCCAAAGCTGTGCAGGTGATTGAGCCAACGACGCATGTTATTTTTGGCAATAATTTACTGATTGATGTTGAATCGGATCACGAAAAACTGACGAATTCGATTATCAAAAATATACTGGTTGCGCCCGCTGAGCCTGTGGAACCAGAATCCAAATAGTCATGAAGTCCAATGGAATTCTGAATAAATTGCAGACGGAGATTTCCAGATAGAAAGGCGAGTGTGAGATGCTGCGGTTTTGCGGAGTGTGTGTCTGTTTGATCGGGGGAGTCTCCTGGCTGCTGGCTGCTGAACAACAACAGGCGACGAGTCTGGATGTTCCCGTCTATCAGGAGCATCTTGATCTTTCGTATTATCTGGATCAAAAAAAGCAGAAACAGTCAATCAAAACATGGGCCGACTGGAAGACGCGGCGAAGCCATATTTTGGCGAATATGCAGACCGTCATGGGAAAAGTTCCTCGGCCTGAAAATCCGGTTCCACTGGATATGAAAGTGCTGGAAGAAACGCAAATTGGCACCGTGAATCGCCAGAAAATTTCTTATCATACGGATGATCCTCGTCAGCGAGTGATGGCTTATCTTTTTATTCCACAATCTGCTAGCAAGCAGCACCCGGTACCTGCGGTATTGTGTCTGCATCAGACGAATTCGGCGATTGGTAAAGAAGAGCCGGCCGGTATAAAAGGGCTTCCCAATTTAAAATATGCACTTGAACTGGGGAAACGCGGCTATGTTACCCTGGCTCCCGATTACCCTTCATTCGGCGAATATCCGTATGATTTCAAAGCCCATCCTGAATATCGAAGCGGAACGATGAAGGCCATTTACGACAATATGCGGTCGATTGATCTGTTACAATCACTGGATTTTGTAAAGGGAAACAAAATTGGTTGTGTCGGGCATTCGCTGGGAGGGCATAATACGATGTTCACAGCCGCCTTTGATCCCCGGATCAAAGCGCTGGTATCCAGTTGTGGTTTCACTCGTTTTCACAAATATTATGGTGGGAAATTAAAAGGCTGGACCAGTTATCGATATATGCCTCTGATTAACAGCAAGTATCAGAATGACGCCGATCTGG
>NZ_CALEMX010000369.1 GCF_937910335.1 uncultured Gimesia sp.
AGACAATATTTGAACAGTTCATTGACATCTTGAGTTCCTCATTCCATGTCGTGCAACTTGCACCGTTTTAAAATACCACTTTTAAATTTGACAAACTCCATAAATGTGGTAAGTCACACGGAATAAAAATCGGTTAAATCTGCCTTTTTATAATATATGAAAGTGATAAATCAGTTAGAATAGGTTCAACAACCATCCGTTTATTCTCGCTAAAACGATTTCTCATAAATGCAAGTGTCGTAATTGATAATTCTTTTTTTCTCACTCTAACGGTCGTATCATTTGTAACCGGTTTCAATGGATCGAAAATCACTGATAATTGAGATATAAAGATGGCGCTCATAATAGGAATTAGTTAAAATTTATGGATTATTACTGATAACGGTATCCTTCAGGAAAATACCGAAGTGGTTATATTGATCTTATTAGATAAGACAGCGCCCCGATAAACTGAAAAATATTGGAGCATACACTAGAATAAGAGAAGACGGGCCTTAAAACGTTTTCAGGAGTAAACCCATGTTAGAGATCAAAAAAATTCTCGTACCTACAGATTTCAGTGAGTTTGGTGAACAGGCCTTGCTCTATGGTTGTGAAATGGCCAAACAATTTAATGCTGAATTACATTTGTTAAATGTAGTCCAAGATGCTGTTGCGATGTTCCCTGAACCGAATATGATGGGGACTTCTATGAATGATCTGGTTGCTGACATGCAACATTTAGCCAAAAAACAACTGGAAGGGATGCCTGATCTACCAGGAACCGAGAACCTGAAAGTCGTTCGCGAAATCAGTGTCGGCCCCCCGTTTCTCGAAATTATACGTTATGCAAAGGCAACAGATATCGATCTGATTGTGATTGGTACACATGGTCGAACTGGAATTAAACATATGCTGCTGGGAAGTGTAGCCGAAAAAGTGGTTCGCAAAGCCCCTTGTCCTGTTCTGACTGTTTCTCATCCCGAACGAGAATTCGTAATGCCTACTTAATTTTTTGATCCGGTTTCCTATAATACTTAAGTCACATATCCGAACAAACATCGAAATCTTTCGATGTAAGCTGAATTCTAATCTAACAAACCCCGCTTTAGATTGAGGAAACGATGCCAAAACTGACTGTTGAAAATGTAGGAGAATTTGAAGTCGAAGCCGGAAAAAGATTGGTGCTGGCCTTAACCGATGATGCCCACATCGATCAATTACATGCTTGTGGTGGTGCAGGTCGCTGTACAACGTGCCGTGTTGAATTTATTACAGGCGAACCGGCTCAAATGACACTAGCAGAAAAAAATACGCTTGAAGGCCGCGAATTAACAGGCTGCCGATTGAGCTGTCAAATTCTTTGCAATGACAATATGACAGTCAAAGCCACCAGCCGCCTTGAGGGAAGTGGTAGAGCAGATGCCGGAAATAGACCTCTAGACGAAATAGAACCACAGCCGGTAGAATGGGTTGATAAATAATAACTGATTAATAACCGGAAAGTTCAGACGCGCATAAACGACGGATTACAGTCCTGAACGTTCCTCTATCATCTCTTGAATTTTACAATAGATGAAATCTCTTGAAAGAGGGAGAACCTGATGCGAAAAGTTCTGACTTTTCTTTTGGTAGTATGTTGGCTCATCCTGCCTGATCCAAGTTTGACCTACGCAAAAAAACGCGACCCCAAAATCCAGAAGGCCATTTCAAATGCTCTGACATTCCTGGCCAGAGAACAACGTCGACAAGGATATTGGGAAGCAAATGGTGGTCAATATCGTGTGGCAATGACTGCTCTCGCTGGAAATGCGCTTTTGGCTGAGGGTTCTACAACCACCCGCGGCAAGTATGCCAAAAACATCAAAAATGCAGTAGACTACCTACTTGAAATGAGCCAGAGTTCTGGACTGATCGGGTACAAAAACGACTATCATTACACATACGGTCATGGCTATTCGATGGTTTTTTTATCTCAAGTCTATGGCGAAGAAGAGGACTCTCAGCGTCGAGAGGAATTGAAAAGAGTCCTGATTAAAGCAGTCGAGTTCTGTGCCGGCGCTCAAACAACTCGTGGCGGCTGGGGTTATGTCTCTGCTAAAGATGGTAATGATTTTGATGAAGGGTCAACCTGCATTACACAGGTTCAGGGACTGCGTGCTTGTCGGAACGCTGGTATCCCTGTTGATAAAAAAATCATTGATCGTGCCAAAAAATATATTGCGGATTGCACCACTCAAGATGGAGGCGTCCAGTACAGTATCCGTGGAGGCGGTGCCAGACCTGCCATTACAGCTGCTGCCAGTGCAGCCTTATTCAACGCGGGAGAGTATGACTCTGATCAACTAAAAAACATGTTGGAATATTGCAGAAAGAATATCTGGCCTGGGGGAAATACTAATCGCTATTTCGGCCACTGGCATTATGCTCATTTTTACTATGCACAGGTAATGTATAGAGGCGATACTAAAAATTGGGAAAAATACATTAAGGATATAGGCCAGCAAATAATACGCAAACAATCAGCATCAGGCGCCTGGATGGAAGGTCATGTTGGTCCCGTCTATACAACTGCCATCAACGCAACGATTTTGCAACTGGATAAGGGATATCTTCCGATTTATCAGAAATAGCCTCGCCCCAAACACCTCATATACACTCTGGCTTAATCTTCCCCGAGCTTGTATAAATGGCTCACTACAGACTCTGCCAGTTTTTCTGGGTTATATCCTCCTTCCAGCAAACTGACGACTCTTCCATCACAATATTCATTCGCCACATTCAAGACCAACTGAGTCAGTTCCCCAAAATCATCGCTCTCTAAGCCTAACGAACCGATTGGATCGTCCTTATGCGCATCAAAACCAGCACTGATCAGGATTAGCTCAGGACGACATCTGAGTGCAGCGTTATTCAGGACCCTCTCAAAATTCGAGAAATACGCTTCACGTGAAATCCCATAATCCATTGGCAAATTCCATATTGTCCCCCGTCCTTTACCTGCCCCAGTCTCATCGACAGTACCTGTACTTGGGTAAAAATGTGCACGGTGGGCCGAAAAAAAATGAACCTGCTCATCTTGATAAAAGATTTCCTGTGTACCATTGCCATGATGTACGTCCCAATCAACAATTAGTACTCGATTTAATTGATGCTGTTCAATGGCATGTCGCGCAGCAATGGCAACATGATTTAACAAGCAAAACCCCATTGCCTGGTCGGAAAGCGCATGATGCCCTGGAGGTCGAATGGCGCAAAATGCACGCTGCGCCTGCCCTTGAATCACCTGATTGACAGCCTCAACCGCATGGCCAGCCGCGTAGCAAGCAATATCAAACGACTCGGAAGAAACAACCGTATCTGCCTCAATTCTGCCTCCACCTCCATCACAGAATCGTTTCAAATCAGCTACATAATCTGAGGAGTGGACCCTCAGAATCTCCTGACTAGTCGCTTTGACCTGTTTATCAAATATTAACAAACCTGTAATGTCTTCCGTCAAAATACGGTCCATTACTTTTTTCAGTCTTGCTGAACTTTCGGGATGCGATCCGGTATCATGTTGTAAAAAGAGTTCACTCTGAAAGAAAACGGTCATAAAATAATCCAGTTTATTGGCTCATTGCCAGATACACAAAGTTCGTCTGAATCACTCTAACCCTTACAGATGGACTATTTGATTCGGTCTGAACTGAACATTCCCACAACATGCTGTTCCCGTGAAATCATGCCGATAAGCTACAAGACCGGAGAGGGAACAATTAATCTGCTACATTTCCGCTACTCGTACTTTTAGCCAAAACGTCTTCTCAAGAGAATCGGTCACGAATGATTGAGAAAATTCTTGACAGCCCGTAAGATAAAGCGATAACGTAAGATAATAACATTATCACGTGTAAATCGACATTATGAAATTGGCATTATGATATGGGATTTTTCCTATTATCAAAGTCGAGTTCATAATTAATTCCTTGTATCTGTAAGCATTAATTGCCATATTTAATTGGTAAGTGTTTTGTGTATATCGTATGATAATTAGTAAATCATCTCCTCATTCCGCTTCGTTCGGAGCCATATTCGCGGTCGGCATTTATTCACAGGAATTTCAATCGGCTGCCATAGAGTTTTTTGCCTTATTTGTGTAATATTTCCTTGAATGTAAAGCTCCCTATTATAGTCGAGAGTGCCCCGTAAGTTTTTTTACGAACTGGGGTTCGAGCAGAACGTTGAATGAAGGAACTTTCCGTGCGACAATCCATATGCTCGTCTCAGGCCAATTCACCAGCTGGAATACTGTCTGTCAGATTGAGAGTCATTTCACTTTTGACAGCTAGTATACTGATGCCAGCTGGTTCGTTTCTTTTTGGCCAGCAGCCTGCTCCTAATCAAAACCAAGGGCTTGTTAAACTCAAGGAATTGATGACTCCTGCAGAGGCACTTCAATTTCGAAAAGATAACCTCTCTAATTTTGATAAAAAACTTCGAGGTGGAACGATCAGTTCCGAAGATGATAAAAAACTCATCTCGAGTGGTGCCCGTTTCAAACTTTATTTAATGACGCTGAAGCAGGACCCATTAAAAAAAGACCCCACTCCTACAGATCTTAATAAACTGAGAACGAATATCCTCCGTGATATTCAGTTTTCTGGTAGAGTATCTGGTAAATATCAAGCAAGAGAACTGTACCTGAAAGAACTGACTAAATACGCTGAGGATTTATTTGATAATCAACGATTGGTTCGATTTAACGCTGTCGTCCTGCTTTCACAGCTTGATCTCAGGGATGAAAACCTGCGCAAGAAAACAAAACAAACCGCATATTTACCGGCTTATGTTCCTCTGCTTAAAATAATTGCTTCAAAAGAACAACCGACTGAACTGAAGATTATTGCAGCCAACGGAATCGCCAGGATTGGAAAGCTTGGAGACCCTTCAAATGCTCAAAGAATCAAAATCGCGGAGGCGCTCATTCCTGCACTAGACCAATCACTCAAACAGGAAATGTGGTATCAGCGCAGCCTGGTTTTTGCATTAGGGGCCATGAATATCACAGATAACCTGGCACGCCGCCCTATTGTAGTAGATGCTTTACTTAAGGTTTTGAATGACAAAAAGCGAACTTATAACGTAAGGTCAACTGCTGCATACATACTTGGTACTCTACCACTTAAAGTAAATTCTGATGTCAAACTGATTACTTATTCGGTTGTCGACCTGACAAACGAAATGGTAGGAGCCTATAATAAAAACCCTAAAGCTCGTTTTTGGAAACGTTTATTTTGGAATATCTATCTTGCATTCAAACCTGCATCCAGTGATCCAGATTTCGCAGGTAAAAATGATGGTTTAACTCAAAA
>NZ_CALEMX010000370.1 GCF_937910335.1 uncultured Gimesia sp.
GGGAGCCTGATGATCTTCTTTTGTTGGGACCGGCTTGTCTTCCAATGGCGGAACCAGATTGTCTGCACGCGGAATCAGTTTGTCGAGAATTCCATTGACGAACTGGGAAGATTGCGCGCTCCCAAATTCACGAGCCAACTCAACTGCTTCATCTATCACGACAGCTGAAGGGGTATCAGTGTGGAGTAATTCATAGCCGCCAAGTCGGAGAATATTGCGGTCTGTAACTGCCATCCTCTTCAAACTCCAGTTTTCAGCGACACGTACAATTTCAGTGTCGATCTGTGGCTTGTACTCCATTACACCAGTAAATAACTGCCAGGCGAAAGTTCGGCTGGTATTATTGTGACCATGCTCTTCAATCATACGGCGAACCTCACCCGCAGTAATATCAGGGTTCAGATCAACTTGATAAAGCATTTGCACAACCAGTTGTCGTGCCTGTTTTCGAAGAGACATAGATTATCACTAACGCAAATAGGGGGGATCAGAGTTTTAATGTACTCTGGTTACTGCCTTCAAAACTAAATTATGCCTGTTCCTGATCTATCGATTTTAAAAGATTTACCATTTCAATCGCAGCCAGAACGGCTTCGCTCCCTTTATTACCGACTTTTCCACCAGCGCGGTCCAGTGCCTGCTCCATGGTCTCGCAGGTCAATACTCCAAATAGGACTGGTACACCACTTTCCTGACTGCTACGCATGATTCCCGCGGCGACCTGGTGATTGATATAGTCATGATGCATGGTGCTTCCCTGAATCACAGCACCCAGACAGCAAACAGCCTGATAGCGACCACTTTTTGCTAAGCGATCAGCAACCAGAGGTAACTCGAAAGATCCGGGTACCCAAGTCACTGTGATGTTTTCTTCCAAGCCACCATGGCGGCGAAATGTTTCCAGCGCCCCTTCCAGCAATTTACGAGTAATCAACTCATTCCAACGGGAAACAACGATGGCAAAGCTCGCATCGCGAGCAAGTAAATCACCTTCAATCAGTTTATGGTTCATCGAAGTGGTAACTTAAAAAAATAGTCTAAAGGAAATAAGAAAAAACGCCTCATGAATCGCCAAATTTATATCTCAGTATTGAAGAATCGTAGACTCTACGAGTCTTGCCGCGTTTGATTTGGCTCAAGTATATTGAGAAATCAGGACCAGACTTTGGTGAATTTCTAACCTAGATTCATACTCAGTAAAAATTCTTCGTTAGTTTTGGTACGACGCATTCTGTTCGTCAGAAGTTCCATTGCATCCACCGGATTCATGTCGTTGAGCACACGTCTTAGAATCCAGACTCTGCGTAATTCCTCTTCGTCCATCAATAATTCTTCGCGTCGCGTTCCTGATTTATTGACATCAATGGCTGGCCAGATTCGTTTTTCGACCATTCTGCGATCCAAATGTAATTCGGTATTACCAGTTCCCTTAAATTCTTCAAAGATCACTTCATCCATACGGCTGCCGGTGTCAACCAGAGCTGTTGCAACAATGGTTAAACTGCCGCCCTCTTCCACATTCCGGGCAGCACCAAAAAAACGTTTCGGATGCTGCAAGGCATTAGCATCTACTCCACCAGAAAGAATTTTTCCTGAATGCGGTACTTCCGTATTCCAGGCACGGGCCAATCGCGTAATAGAATCCAGGAAAATGACAACATCTTCACCATACTCGACCATCCGTTTGGCTTTTTCAATCACCATTTCCGAAACCTGTATATGTCGGCTCGGTGGTTCATCAAACGTACTACTGACTACTTCACATCGATCTCCACCCACCTGACGTTCCATGTCTGTTACTTCTTCGGGCCGTTCATCAATCAACAGGATAAATACATAGGCATTAGGGTGACTGCCTAGCACACACTTTGCCATTTCCTGTAACATTACCGTTTTTCCAGCACGGGGTGGTGAGACGATCAAGCCACGTTGACCCATACCCACAGGTGCGACTAGATCAACAATTCTCGTGCTCAAGTTTCCTGCCTCTGAAGAAAGCTTTAAACGTTCTTTCGGATGCAAGGGAGTCAAATCATCAAAAAATACTTTTGTTGTCAGGATTTCGGGATCACAGCCATTAACGGCCTCAACACGAAGTAACGCAAAATAGCGTTCATTTTCTTTAGGGGGCCGAATCTGGCCAGCAACGATCGCACCTGTGCGTAATCCGAAACGGCGTATTTGGCTGGGAGAGACGTAGATATCATCAGGGCACGGTAGGTAGTGGTAATCGGGGCTTCGTAAAAAACCAAATCCGTCTGGCAAAATTTCCAATGTTCCTTCCCCGAACATTAGGCCGTTTACCTTTGTACGCTCTTTTAGAATCTTGAAAATCAGGTCTTGCTTTTTCAAGCCTGTATATTCTGTCAGATTCTCCTCTTTGGCCAACTGCATGAGATCTTTCATTGTCAACCGTTGCAGGTCGGCGATATGAATATCGCTTTGCTTGATCTTTTCATAACGCTCATCTGCTGCGCGAGTGATGGCAGATTCTCGTTGCTGGCGCGTAGCAGGAGTTTTTTCTTGTTTTGACTTTTGATCAAACTCTTCAATGTCTTTGTCTTTTGAAGCCACAACTCCGTCATTTTCAGATGTCTGAAGTTTTATGGATTTGGCCATGTCAATAACTTTCCGAATTACTAATTTAATGAGATGAAATAGCGTGGAGTTCTTGAATCATTTAGATGTGTTGAACGTGGAGACTAATTAACCTTTGGAAGGTTTTCATAAACAAGGGAAAAGCATCATGAGATGTTCAGGGTATCGTCTGGGATGAGTTTGAAGTTCAAATGTCAAAGATTGTTTTGGAAAGACATTCAAAGTTAAATTATTTGTCTGTTTTTTATCTAGTCTATAAAGTTTCAATGAAACTGGATAACTCTTGCGCGGCACTATCCAGATCATGGTCATTGTGAACAATATAATTTGTCAGTTTTAGTTTTTTTGAGAGAGGATATTGTTGTTTCTCCCGTTTCTCTAATTCAGCTGATGACCACCCTCGGTTCTGAATCACCCTTTTCAACCGTTGTTCAAAAGGGCATTCAATAAATACGATCTGGTCGCACAAGTCTTTCCAGCCTGCCTCTAAAATGATCGCTGCATCAACTAGGATTGCATCAACTTTTTTTGTTGTCCTGGCGGACAAAATCTCCTGCTCAAGTTTGCGATGAATCTCGGGGTGAACTAGTTCTTCGAGTTTCTTCAATGAATCTTGATGTTTTTTTGATTCTCCAAAAACAATTTTCGCAAGTTGTGAACGCTCTATTTTTCCTTGCTCATTGAACACTGCATTTCCAAAAT
>NZ_CALEMX010000371.1 GCF_937910335.1 uncultured Gimesia sp.
ATACAAAAATCAGCCCGTATGAAGAAGCTCTGTGTCACAAGAGAGTTGCAGCAACGAGCCGAGGCGATCTGTTCCGTCAAAATCGAATATGTATTGAGTGACCAATTCGATCAGGTAGACGCATGCGATCAGATTCTCATCCCTTTGCAAAAGTTATGTGCTGCACTCAATCCTGATACAGATTCTGAATCACTCGATTTCACATCTCAGTATTCGCAGCTGTATTCAGTGCCTTTATTAGAAAAAGAACAGGAACCTGTTCTGTTCAAGGGAATGAATTATCTGAAATACCGGGCTGCAGTTCTGAGAGAGGAAATTGACTTAAAATCACCCTGTATTGGATTATTGGATCGTATTGAGCAGAAACTGAAAGATGCACAGAGAATACGCGACTATATCATTCAGGCTAACTTACGTCTGGTTGTTTCGATTGCCAAAGGACTGACAGATCGAGCGAACTCGTTTGATGACATTGTCAGCGATGGTCAATTGCCTTTAATTCGCGCGGTAGAGATATTTGATGTTGAGCGAGGCAACCGCTTTAGCACATATGGGACATGGGCTGTGCGAAATTTTCTGTTTCGATCGACAAAACAAAGACGAAAATACCGTAGCACCTTTCTAAGTGGTGTAGAACCTGTGGCTATGGGATTGAGCGATTTTCGTTCGAGTCAGCGATCTTATGAATCATATCACTACACGATTCATGGTGTGTTGAAAAAAGTGCTGGATTCCCTTGATGAACGTGAGCAAATGATTCTCAAACGTCGATTTGGTTTGCATCAATCAGGTATACCCCAAAAATTTCGGGAAATCGCTGAAGATCTGGGAGTCAGTACGGAACGGGTTCGACAGTTGACAATCCGATCCCTCAATCGCCTAAGAGAGGCTGCTGAAGAACAAAACCTGGAAATCCCTGAAATCATTTGACTTCCCTGAAAAGAATTCATTCTTACTAATTGGTATCATGTTCAACCTTTGGTATAAGAGAATCTGGGCCTAAAAGCCTGTATTAATGCGTTTCCAGGTTTTACCATAGTTGAAAGATCATGAGTTCCCAAACACCCCCCCCACCCAATTCTGATACGGATTCGTCTGCAGAAGATGTTCACTTAATCCGTCTGCAGAAATTTCTGGCCGCTACAGGACTGGGGTCTCGACGTCACTGTGAGGAATACATTGAAACAGGTCGAGTCACAATCGATGGAGAGGCAGCCTCTGAATTTGGAGTGAAGGTCGACCCTGAAACTCAGGTGATCTGTGTGGATGGGGAACGGGTTCGTCTTCAACCGCGACGTTATTATCTGTTAAACAAGCCGACCGGTTTTCTTTGTACGAATAATGATCCCGCGGGCAGAAGAAGAGTCATTGATCTATTCCCGAATGAGGGCCAGCGACTTTTTACCGTAGGTCGACTGGATGAAAATAGTGAAGGGTTAATTCTGGTGACGAATGATGGTGCGATGGCCGAAAGGTTGGCTCATCCCCGTTACAAGGTTCCGAGAACTTATCATGTACAAGTTGTAGGAAATCCGACACGTGAAAAATTAGATGAATTACGCAAGGGAGTCCGTTTTAAAGAAGGGGTCTTTCGTGTTTCCGGTTTGAAATATCTACGAAAACAGGGAAAGAGCACATTTCTCGAATTGACTCTGCATGAAGGGCAGAATCGAGAAATTCGCAGGATGATGGCGCGTATTGGTCATAAAGTCATTCAGCTGATACGTGTTCGGTTTGGTCCCCTTAACATCGGCAAGCTTAAATCGGGAGAGTATAAACGTCTCACGGATTGGGAATTGAAAAAATTACGTGACATGATGAATGAAAAACATTCTCCGGATATCCGTCACCGGAAAGGACGTAAAAGCGCAGTGCCCGGAAAAGGCAGACCGACGCATGGTTCTGCAGACAAAAAGACGTTCGGAAAAAAGTCCAGTGAAAGCAGTTCCAAGTCGCGCAACAGCAATTCCAAGCGGGGCGCATCAGCATCTCAACAGGGAACTACGGGTAGAAGAATCATTGGTGCAACTCATAAGAAGAAAACAAGTCAAGGAAGACGAAAATGACGTCGACGCCGGAATTCAGTGATTGTGCTACTCCACAATATCTTTCTGCAACCGTGGTGGAACAGGAACCCATGGCGCAGGACACATATCGGCTGCGGTTAGAATGCCCGCAAATTGCGAAAAACATTCTGCCAGGCCAGTTCTTTATGGTGAGGGAACCCGAGGTTAATGATCCATTATTGGGACGTCCGTTTGCGCTTTACGATACTTGTTTGGATGAAACAGGCCAGCCAACCGGTCTCGACTTTGGGTATGTTGTTGTCGGAAAACTGACGGCACGGATGACACATTGGCAGCCAGGTGATCAGGTTGAAATCTGGGGGCCTCTGGGCAATGGTTTTCCAATGCCGGGAAGTGGTGCATTGGCGATGGTGGCAGGGGGCATCGGACAGACACCATTTCTGGCGACAGCGCGAGAGGCGCTGGGGTTAAGAGAATATGGACAATCACAACGGATTCTGAATGAGTTTCCTGAAAAGGTCAGCTTACTTTATGGCGCACGTTCTAAAGCGTATCTTGCCGGTCTGAATGATTTTAAATTGACAGGTCTTGATGTTGAAGTTGCCACTGATGATGGAACGTTCGGGCACCACGGTTATGTCACAGATTTGCTGCAGCAACAAATCGACAGTTCAACACCTCCCGCTACCATTTTTTGTTGTGGTCCAGAGCCGATGATGGAAGCTGTTGGTAAAATAGCAATCAAAGCCGGAATTCCGTGTTGGCTTTCACTCGAAACGCCAATGGCCTGTGGGTTTGGTGCCTGTTTCAGTTGTGTCGCGAAAGTACGTATTAATGATGAGGAATGGGATTACCGTCGTACTTGTGTTGAAGGCCCTGTTTTTAAAGCTGAATCCCTTGTGTTTTAGAAGAACGAACTTTGTTAACTATCATGTAATGAAGAGACTCAGGTCGACCTCGTCTTGACAGTTTTGATTGAGAATCTCTATAGTCTTGCCAAAGTGCAGGTCCGCAAATGAGCGTTAAACATGAAAAAAACAATCAATCAAGTGCCCATTCTTCCGCGGGATGCGAAGAAAATCAGGTAAGTTCCCTACCGCCTGCTCCGCTCAACAGAACTGAAAAAAGCCTGCCTGAAGACGTTCTGATGGCTTCACAACAGCAGTTGATTCCCCCGCGGTTGAAAGTACTATTCGTCAGTGACAAGAGACCGGTCTGGGTGGGGTTAGCTTTGCGACTGGATTCCATTGGGTGCGTTGAACCTCGCTTTGGATGGGTCTCCACATCAGAAGAAGCTCTGACACTCCTTCGAGATGACAGCTATGATTGTTTGCTGATTGGGATTGATTTTGAATCCAAATCGAAACAATTATCGCTTCTCAATGCCATCCGTGGCAGTGGATGTCATGATCCCATTGTGTTGATGCTTGCTATGCCAGATGACGAAGTGGTTTTGGCCGGGTGTGAATATCAAGCCCAAATTCTGGTTTCTGCAGCGATGTGGGAATCACCGGCATTACTAGGCACAATGAAACGCGCAATGATGGTATACCAACTGGGTGAAGATAATCATCGGTTGCTAGTGGAAAATCATCGCAGGTTGGTTCGAGAACGGGATGAATCAGAAAGACTGCTGAAACAGCAGCGATCCATGGTTGAAGAATTGCAGACGCTTACCTATCCCATTGAACCTGAGAAATCAGAGCAGGATCAATTCTTGAGCCAAAGTCAGATTCAAAAAAAATCCAGACAAACATCCAATGAGTTTCATATACCGCTTGAAGTACAGGATTATTATCACGAATTATTGAGGACCTATGTGATTATGGGTTCGGGAAGTTTGAAGGACGAAATTCTACAAATCGCGGAATTATTGGCTGCCGCCAATTTAACTCCTGGGCAGGTTCTGGAATTCCATCTCAAATGTGTGGAAGTTATTGTGAAGGGATTGGGGAATCGTAGTTCACGGCACGTGATGTCTCGTGCAGATTTGCTTGCGCTTGAGATTATGGTTCACCTGGGAGAGTGTTATCAGAAAAGGTCCACTCCATAGCTTATCTCTGTTTTTTGTAGGGGTTTATGATGTAGGTCACTTATTTGTTTCGAGTCAGGAAAAGGTACTGTAAATCGTCTCTCCCAGTACGTATAATGAAGCCAGATTCAGCAGTTGTGAGATTTTAACATCGAACTCACCGACCCGAAATCAGGTTTTTTGTAGCGTTTTGAACACCTGTCAGACAGCAAACAACAGATTTCAGGCTGTATTGAGTTCATTCAAAATACTCTTTTCCAGTTAAGCATTATTGCAAAATAGACTTGGGAACTTAGAGGATGAGTTCAAAACGAGAGACACCTTCAGAGGTGAACCCTGATCTTTCACCCACATCACTTCCGAAGGAATTTGTCAAAGAAGCAGGGAAGTTCTGTCCGCATGCGGGAGTGGTGACTCGTGGTTCAGGGATGTTTCAAGAGCAGGGAAGGGTACTGTTACTGAATCGTCTACGGATGGCTTCCCTAATACTTGCTTTTGCAACAGGTGCCTTTCTAATTCGCGGCCTCCTGCTGCAAAAATTTCACGCAGTTCATGATCAGGAACTGCTCATATTTGATGCTGTGTTGACTGGAATTCTTTTTGCCGTATCGGGCTTGCTCTGGCTGAATCCCTGTTTGTGTCTTTGGCGGTTAAGAATTTGTGAAGCGATCACATTTGGTGCACCTGCCACATTTTTTATCTGGATGCAATTTAGTGAGCTTTGTGCCTGCGACCCTGAAGTGTTGTCAAAAGTGGCTTTTGCTTTTCCATTGAAAACAGTGATACCATGGATGATCTTGATTTATACCTATGGGTTTTTCATTCCCAATTCACTTCGTGGAGTAATGGCTGCTGTTAGTTTGATGGTGATCAGCCCCGTTGTAGGTGCCGTTATGACGGGGATGAAGGTTGTTGATGTATCAGATGTTCTGTACTCGGGCGGATTGTCTGAAATGGTAATTTTGTTGCTGATTTCTGCAACAACTGCCGTTTATGGTTCCTATCGTGTGGGAAGCCTGCGGCGTGAAGCCTTCGATGCCAAAGGCGTGGGTATGTATACCTTACGTCAGCAAATTGGCAGTGGAGGTATGGGAGAAGTGTATCTGGCAGAACATCGCCTTCTCAAACGTCCCTGTGCGATTAAATTAATTCGGCGTGATAAGGTGGACGATGAAAACGTCCTGTTGCGGTTTGAGAGTGAAGTTCAGGCAACCGCGGGTTTGACACACCCGAATACTATTGAGATTTATGATTATGGCCATACGGAAGAGGGCACGTTTTATTATGCGATGGAATTCTTGCCCGGTCTCAATTTACAGGAAATCGTAGAACGCTTTGGGGCCCTTCCTCCCGAACGCGTAGTTTATCTGCTCAAACAGGTATGCTCGGCTCTGGCAGAAGCGCACCACAAAAAACTGATTCATCGAGATATCAAGCCGGGAAATATATTTTCCGCTGAACGAGGTGGATTATATGACGTCGCCAAACTGCTTGACTTTGGATTGGTAAAAGATAGTCGTCAGGATAAAAATTCACTCGATCTAACAATGGAAGGTGCTGTTGTTGGTTCTCCATTGTATACAAGTCCTGAAGTCGTGACCGGTGACGGCAAGCCAGATTTCCGATCCGACATCTATTCTCTGGGAGCGGCCGCGTATTATTTACTGACAGGAAAGCCGGTCTTTGAAGGAGAGAGTGCGCTGAAAGTCGTATTTGCGCATGCAAGTCAGAAGGTGAGACCATTGACGGAGATTAATGCGGAAATACCCAGTGAACTGGAAGCGATTATTCTGAAATGTCTGGAAAAGAAGCCTGTAAATCGCTTTCAGACGGTGGAAGCAGTAAGTCGCGCCCTTAACAAACTGCAGTTAAAAGAATGGACCCAGGAACAGGCTGCCTCCTGGTGGTCAGATGCGGAACAACTGGCACAGCAAGAACCGGGGTTAGAGTATGCATCAGATTACCTGAAAGCAACTACGATCTTGCCGGTCAATGTGTAATCAATACGATAGATGTCATTTATCTCTTTTGATGTTGCCAGTTCAAACGGTCTGTTGTGATAAAACCGTGCCGAATAGCGCATTCCACACAATACAGATCATGGCCGGTCGTGACATAGATTTCGCCGTGCATTAATAAATGGTAATGCTCTTCTCCTGGAAATTTGGAAAAGCAATACTCTTTGGATGGCGATGTTTTTACCAGGATATTCGTGTTTTCCGTTTCTTTGATGGGAATATAGAGGCGCGCATCACGAACTTCGAGTTGGTGATTCTGATTGTGATCTAGATCGGATCCCATTTAACCTTAGCGCCTTTCGTTCTAATATACTCGTTTCAAATGGTCTTGGAGACGCTGCAGTAAACCTGGACACAGGCTAGATCGGATCCCATTTAACCTTAGCGCCTTTCATTCTATTATACTTGTTTCAAATGGTCTTGGAGACGCTACGGTAAACCTGGACACAGGCTAGATCATCCGGCATTCGCGACTGTACTATTCTTTGACTTCCGGGACTGTGACCCCTAATTCTGCAGCGAGATTAGTCAAGGCTTCCCAGTTTCCCCTGTCGAGCGAAATCCCATTTTCCTTTCGGGTTGCCGATGTGTTTTTTTCAGGATCTCCGGGTAGATACACTTCACTTACGCCCTCTTTCAAGGGGACACTTCGGACATATTTCTCCAGATTCATAATTTCATTCAACATATGATTCTGACCGCCCAGATGTTTTGCGTCGATCACAATGGCAAAGACGCAATTACCCTGAGGCGGTGGTGGGTCAGGGAAAGCACATTGTCCGCCGGAAAGTGCACCACAGAGCATTTCCACCATGAACGAGAGGCCAAAGCCTTTGTACGCCTGATCGCCACCCATGGGCAGAATCGTACCTGGAGGGTCTCCATAAAGCTGATTGGGGTCGGTTGTTGGATTTCCGTCAGGGTCTAGAATCAAACCAGGAGGGACCTGTTCACCGGCAATCTTTTTGATTCGCACTTTGCCTTCTGCAGTGGCAGAGGTTCCAAAATCAAGGACAAAAGGCCCCTCCTCTCCGCCTGGCATACCAATACAGATGGGATTGGTCCCGAGCCGGGGCCGTTTACCACCTACCGGAGCGACTCGCGGAGCAGAGCCGTGAGTATTAGCACAAATGATGGAAGCCATCCCCTTTGCAGCAGCCATTTCTGCATATTCTCCCAGTCGGCCAATATGAGAAGCACGTGTTACGGTTCCACAGGCAACTCCGAGATTCGATGCTTTGCCTATTAAACGGTTCATAAGATCGTGCATCACAGTTTGTCCGAATCCCCAGCAACCATCGCCGGCAATGGCAGCTGGTGTTTCGTTTAGAATTTTCAATGTCTCACCTGCTTTGAGAATCCCTTCTTTCACGCGGCCCAGATAAAAGGGAAGACGCATGACTCCATGTGAATCGTGTCCGAGTAAATTCGCCTCAACCAGACTGTGGGAAACGATGCGCGCTTCGTGTTCGTTGGCGCCCCCTTGGAGCAAGAGCGATTCGGTAAAGTTCTGGAGAGACTGAGCAGAGATTACAGGCACGTTAGAAAGTCCTCTTAAGAGTGAAAATGTTGATCAAATCTTGAACAAAAGTCTGTTTTGCTGTTTTGTTAAACTCTCATCATACAAACTATTTTATATTCGGTAAATTTAGGGGATATCAGGATTTTCCGTGTTGTACAGAAAAAATGCACGTTCATTGATATGTTTGGAAGGTCCTGCTCCCCTGAAAGATCATAATGTAGTCCGGTTAGATAAAAAATTCGTATAAAATAAGTCTGTTTTCAGAGTTCGCTTGCCAGTTCCAGCAAGTGATCGAATGGCTTTCATCAGTCATATTTTTTAATCATTGGGAAATACACAAAATATTTATCTACTGTAACGAATAAATCAGATTCATAATCTTATCAAATAATAACAAAGAGAAGGGCGCGAGAACTCTTCTGACAGATGCCCGTATCGTTGGACGATATTCGTGAGGTCAACCTGATAATTCAGCTTAATCTGAAGTACACAAACGGATGGATTAACTGGAAAAACAGGTGTACGAAGTTTTTGCCAAAGGTACAGTGAATGAGTATCAGCCTCGAGAACATCCAGTCGCTTAATGAACTCCGTCTTTACATCCATAAAACGCTTTGCGAGAAAGAGAATCTTCTCGAAGAACAGTTTTCGATGTCTGAAATGGCTCTCAGACGCCGGGGTCGAAGCTGTGGACTTCAATTCTCGATTAATGGCCCACGAAGTGTCCGCTTAGGAGCCATTTGGGCATCTGACTCTAATATGGTCTATTTTTATGATGCCGGGGGAGAACGTTACGCAAAAGTTCATCTTCCGAACCGGGTTTTTGTTCCGGAAGAGGAATCAGAGGAAGCCGCATAGTAACTCTCGTGAAATCTCCTATTCACGCGTCTCTTTGAGAGAAATCAGTTTTTGCAATCTGGCTGTGGCTTTGGAACTTCCGTATTTTTCTGCCACTCTGTAATGCAGGATCGCGATATTGGGAGTCGCATGTTTTTTTTCCGCATTCTGACCCAGCTGAAAAAAGCGTTCTGCTTTGGCTTGAGGCTTCACCTGCTGAATAGAAGTAGAACTTTGTGGCAGGTCGTGTGCGCTAGAAGAACGCTTCAAATCAGATGTTTGTGCGCGCCGGGAGAAGAGCTGTTGTTTCCATTGTTTCAGATCGGTCTGGGAATTTCGCCCCAGGTAACGTGATGACGCGGGTGCAGAATTCAAAAGCATTCGATCCATTGCTTCAAAATCGTGGATATACACGCTGACGCTGCTGGTCGAACTTTGAAATGCTTGACCGTAGGAGCTTCCCCGTCGTAACGGGCCACTTTGCCTGGACCGGATGACACCGGAATGAAAGGAACCTAAAACCGCACTGCCTCTATCAGGAACGCTCACCGTTGTTCGTGCAGAGAATTGTTGTACGATAGGTTGTTGGATTCTGATTTCTTGAGCAAGAATACAGTGGTTCCAAACGGACCCCGTGAGAAATATGAGAATGACGAGTTTGGAATTCATGGTTTGTTCTCCCGATTCATTGGAATGGCCCATGATGGTACCTGTAATCGTATCGCATTGGTGAGTGTCCGGCAACTGATTTTTCAAAGATCGCAGGCATTGAGTCATCAATGGCTAACTGTGGTGAGAGAAAGGGACGTAATATGTTTTCGATGAAGATGAGCTCCAGATTCCCTCAGCATATCCTCATGATAGCGTGGATGGTTCTTTCCATTGGAAATAGTAATTCTGCCTGGGGCGCAAATGAGAATCTGGCGCGACCTAATGTGATATTAATTCTCTCAGATGATCAAGGTTATGGTGATGTTGGTTTTCATGGAAATACGAAAATTAATACTCCACACCTCGACAGGATGGCAAAAGAAGGAATCGAATTAAGTCGATTTTACTGTAGTCCAGTTTGTGCGCCGACCCGCGCCAGTCTGATGACGGGCCGCTATTACTATCGTACGGGGGTCATCCACACTTCGCGCGGTGGTGCTAAGATGCATGGTGATGAAGTTACGATCGCGGAACTATTAAAAGAGGCTGGATATAAAACCGGAATCTTTGGCAAATGGCATCTGGGAGATAATTATCCGATGCGTCCAGAAGATCAGGGGTTCGAGGAATCACTGATTCATAAAAGTGGAGGAATTGGTCAGGGCCCGGATCAACCAAACAGTTACTTTGATCCCTGGTTATGGAAGAATGGGAAAAAACGAAAAACGGTCGGATATTGCACGGATGTTTTTTTTAA
>NZ_CALEMX010000372.1 GCF_937910335.1 uncultured Gimesia sp.
TATGGCGCAAATTACGTGCCAAAGCGAGGGAAGTCATCTGGGAAATGCGGGTCAAATGAAGCCCTATTCTTATAATGAGATTATGTTTTATAAAAAAGGTGCCAACCAGATGATAGTCGATGCGCTCAGTGACTTGGATAAAAACTATCGTGACAAGTTCTTCGGCCCATACATGGATTATAACGCCGATGTTGCGTCAATCATCGATTTATTACAATCGCGTGGTTTAACTCTTCAAGAAATTGGAAAACTTGGCGGTAGAATTGATGGGTCATTTCCTCAAAAAGTCCAATACGGGAACGAAAAAGTGACTGGTCCATTTCGCGAGAAGATAGAAAAATTTAGGGACCCATGTTATCTGCTGGCAACGCATCTCAGCCCGACCACTGGAAAATCGAAACTCGACGATAAGCCTCTCATCGATAGTGTCATCGATACAATATTACAACGACTCAAGAAAATCCCAGCACGTGTTTTGCTCAAGCGTGGGATCAGAGGGGTCACTCTGAGTCTGAAGCAATTCAGTAGCGAAGAAAATCTGAATCAGAATGGAGTTCTGGATGACATTTATATCATTGCCGTTGATCGAGAGCAATGTTCGAGTCCAGCTAAGCTGAAGGAAACAATACTGCATGAGCTTGATGATCTTCGAACTCAAATAGAACAAATGCCAAGCCCGGAACAGGATCCCCCAGATGCTCCGTTCGATATAAACGGTGACGAGTATGGCAAAGACTTTCTTTAAAGGCTGAATCTAGATGACTAAGAAAAAAAAAGTCAAAACAGTTGGTTTGGTCGCGGATCATGATTCGTGGAGTGCGAAACAGCGCGACAAAAACTTATCTTTGAAAACTGATTTAGCGAAATACTTTGCCAGCCATGAGTTTCTCAGTTTCGACGCCGCGCAGGAAACCGATGCCCACATCCTGGTGCTTCCCGGGACCACCCCCGCCACAGTCGTTTCAAACTGTTTGAAACACCTCAATAAAACAACCAAAAAAGGCAAAGCATTTCCGAAAACAATCACATGGTACCCGTTGGGGACTCTGATCCAACCAATTGTGCGTACCTTTCGGATGAACTTTCCACATTGCGCTTCGGCAACAGGAATGTTTCAATTCCCGGGAGATATTGACTATCGTGTTGAGGCAATTGTTGGAAATGAGACCGAGTCTTATCTGAAAAAAACTAAAACACGATTTAATCTGATGTTGATGAGTACTTTCAAATTCGACCTGAACACAGGCGAAGCATTTTTTAATTTTGAACCTGAAATGCATGTCCATAAGAAAACTCTCAAGTTGCAATGTCACCATCGCTGCCTTTTCATCGATTCATCCAAATTCAAGTCAACTTGTGGTCGAGGACCTGTCTATACAATTAAACACCTTCTCGCTAATTCGCAAATTGTTTCCCTCTATACAAACGAGTGTGAATCAAACAAATCGATTAAAGAACAGTTCAGTAAACTCGCTACGAAATACAAATTTTCTCCCTGCGATGATATTTCTGATTTGACAGTCCACCAGTATCTCAGAATTTGTATTGTTCCTTCCGGTGGAGGAACGGCCGAGACTCTTATCTTTCGACGAAAAGTTCAGAAAACTCTTTAAGGCAACTACTTCTGTTGTGGCAACAAAAGATGCCAAGGCGCCGGCAAAAACATCAGGTAGAAGAGAGTAAAATTTCTTTGCAACTCTCTCACTTTTCGGAGCTATCTGATGATCCAAATTGCATTTACTGTCGTTGTAGCTTTCACCATCGGTTTCATGTTGGGCGCCATCTATGCGATTGCCAACCTCTTGCTGTAATCTAATTTGGCAAGTCCATACAAAAAAACCAGGGTGAAAAAACCTTCTCTATTTGAAGTCAAGAATGCTGGATTGTGCATCTTTTTTGAAAGCGTCTGGCAATTGCCAGCGCAGGTCACGGAACTCAGGATTGGTGCCACGCCAGTTCTTTCCTACGATTCGTGCCTTTTTTTTACTACCGCGTTTTGGTCGTAACCGCTCTGCAGGACTGAGTTTGAGTTGCTTGATATTTTGCCAGCCCGGCAAGGACTCGCCTTCGAGATTCTGAAAATCCTGAGGAGACAATACGACCTCCTGCCATTGTTCTCCGCCAATGACATTTACCTCGGCGGCGTAGCCATCAATCAGAACCACCAGTTGATTCGCATCCGCTGCGCGGATCTTCATTGCGAGCTGCGCCTGCTCGGGTGCCTTCCATAAATCATCGTTGATTTTGTGTGTTGTGCGCGCCCATTCAGAGGGTCTGTAGGTAAACCATTCTTTTTCCCAATCGTTTTCAAAACTCTCAATCATCAAAGAAGGCTTCAGCGTCGCGCGAACCTTTGCCGACTTGAGTTCATCAGACGTTACCATCTGCAACAGGGAGGACAAGTTGAAGGTCTCAGCCGTGTAGGTTCCGTAGTAATAACCCGCACCCGTTACCGGGCTGTCCAACTGATAACGGACATTGGCATAAACCCAGAGTGGTTTATCAATAGAGTGTACTGGTAGTCGGGCAGTCCAGCGTCCCTCCGATTCGGTAGGCGTGGCATGATGCCAGAAACGATGCATCGTTATTTCACGATCAAAACGTGTCTCACCAGCCTTGCCTTGCTGCGTGTAAAAAATGTCAACTGCTACAATCTTTTTAGAGGAATCTGGCTGAACAGTAATCAGAGGCACGCCATCCGAAGTCTCCAGTTTCAAATCAGTTTCGGGAGTCTTTGGGAAATCAAAAGCGTTCTTCAAATGCCGGTCAAACCAAAGTAGCGTGGCGACTTCGAATTCATCAGTGTCCTGATGATTATGATGAGGCGAACAGGTGACGCGCCACTCCCGGCTGGAAATCTCATTCACGGCAGCAGGCAAGTCACCAATGCGGCCATGAAAATCATTGGCGGGGCTCAGAAAGACAATCGGACAAGAGATTTTTTTCAGGCTCACATCATCGCCTATCGTCGATCGAAATAGCGGACTGTCGTTATCGCGATCACTGATCCCTCCGCAGGAGGGTGCGGCAGCTTTCACACGCGGGTCAACCGATGTCATGACCGTCAACTTGCCCCCCATCGAATGTCCGTAGACACCCAACCTGTCCGGATCGACTTCTGGTTGCTGTTCTAGAAACGTTAATGCCCGCCGCGCTGCGAGCGCACAAAGAAACCAGCCGCTGTTACGGGGCGACTCGACAGTATCAAGAGTCCATGCGGCTGGCTTTGTGCTGGGAAACTGATTTCCCGGATTTCTACCGGGAGCGTGATAGCCATCCACGGCGCCCCAGTCGGTAGTGAGCTTGTACGCGGGATCGTCGGTCTTGCCGTCCCAGAACAGCTTCACTTCCGCTGGTGAAACCCGATAGTCGGGCGCACTGATTCGACCTGCCCAGGCGATGGAAACCGTTGCATATCCCTGTTTGGCATTTAGTAGACAGGCTTTGTAGTCAGCGTATTGACCGCCGCCGTGAATCTGAACGAGCCCGGGCAATCGCTTGTTTGTTCCAACCACACTCTTCGGAAAACCATAGATGGCAGCGAGCGTCGCTTTCTTTCCTTTGAACACGCCAATGCGGAAACGCACGATTCTCAAGACAACGCCATCCTCTTCCCATTCCTTGAGCGTTTCCACTTCCAATGGTTCCGCGCGGGGATCGAAACCCGCCCACATTTGCTCAAAGTTTTGGGGCGAGCGGCCTGCCTGCAATGGGGGCAAGGTTTCAGCATCTGCGCCGAAAACGACCGAACAACCCATTAACGTGAAAACCGATAGCAATTTTATGAAGTTCATTTTCCTAACTTTCCCGACAACGGCATTTCGAATCAAGAATTCAAATCTGATCTATATTTTTAAAATCTGCTACACCTGTAACGTGTCTTTTCTCTTCTGTGTCATGAAATTACAACAGAGCAGACTCAAACTCTTTTGGTACGCTTGTGAGGACTTCATGGCCGTCGCGGGTGACTAGGATATCATCTTCAATTCTGACGCCGCCCCAATCCGAAAGATAGATGCCTGGTTCGACTGTGATAATCATGCCTGGTTTTAGTTCCGTGGTGGAATTGCCTCCCAACCGGGGACCTTCGTGAATATCGAGGCCGATCCCATGCCCTAAACCATGCGTAAAATATTTACCAAAGCCGGCCTGGTCGATGACTTTTCGAGCGACCTGATCTACTTTTTTACAAGTGGCTCCCGGTCGAATGGCCTCGATGGCGGCACACTGTGCTTTCAACACCGTGTTGTAAATTTTTTCCAGCTTGCTTGTCGGTCGCCCATGGACGATCATGCGCGTCAAATCGCTTCGATAGCCTTTTTGTGTCATTGCCCCCCAGTCAACCAGTAAGAAGGGAGATTCTCCAATTCGTTTCTCAGAAGGCATCGCATGCGGCAGGGCAGCTCGTTCACCTGCCGCGACGATGGGATCAAAGGCCGCTTGCCGGGCACCAAACCGGCGCATCGCGTGTTCTAATTCATGGGCTGCCTGTAACTCCGTCATTTCTTCAGTCAATAGGGCACGTAACACGCCATAGCCTTTTTGTGCCTGTTGAACTGCTTTACGGGTTTCCTCGATTTCGGAAGCATCTTTTATCATCCGCAAATCTTCTACCAGATCGGCAAGGGGGTTCCATTGAATAGAAGGTGTGAGACCATTTAATGATTCCAACAGCGCGCAGGTTACGATATGGCTTTCAAAGCCCACTGTTCCAAGATCTGTTTTTTTCAATACCTTTTCCAGAGCCGCTGTCATCGACTCGGTTGATTTACGAATGTAAACATCGAGACCCGGGCACTGCTCTTCAATTTGAATCGTATAGCGAGTATCGCTGATCAAAACGGTTTGATCCTTGCCGATTAATAAATAGCTGGAATCGCCATAGAAGCCGGTGAGATAGGTCACATTCGTCTCACTGGTAACCAGCAGCGCTTCTGTTCCTGATCGTTTCAGGAGTGACATCAATTTTTTACGTCTAATAGCAATATAGTCTTTGCTCATGCTGGTCTTTCTTATCGGCTAGATAGTGCTTCTTATTTCCAATAGTTCTTTGCAACTTGGGATGAACCGTGGCTAACGCCATTCGGCTAATGATCAAATACAAGATCAGCCGCAAGGCATTAGCCGCGGTTAATACCGATCTCGTTAAAAGTGACTTTACTGAGAATTCTCCTCAAAACGATTAAATAAACACGACCTAGCCTGTGTCCAGGTTTATTGCAGAGTCTCCAAGGTCATTTGAAACGAGTATAATAGAATGAAAGACGCTATGGTTAAATGGGATGCGATCTAATATTCTCAGTCAAACTGATAAATCACGTTTGGTAGCAAACGAATGGTATAAAATCCACGAACGACTCTTTTTTTGAAGGTAAGATTTGAATTCGAAATATCTATCAAAGTGTTGATGGAGATGAGTTCATTACAAAAGTCAAATCAGGATCTTAAACCTTTTCCCAGCTATTTGCGAAGAAAAAAACCGACGTTATTCTTTCTTCTAACAAGTTGCTATCATTTTGTCATGCAGGCACTTTATAACGCGAACATATTCTGCTCACTTAATTTTCTGAATATTGATTTCCATGGAACAAACATCTACTGAACTCATCTTCAAAATACAGGATATGGATTGTGTTGAAGAAGTCTCCATACTGAAACGGGAACTCTCCCCTTTAGTGGGTGGCGAGGAACGGCTGTTCTTTGACATTCTGAATCGAAGAATGACTGTGAAACCGTCATCAGCAGATGTGACCTCAACAGCGATCATCGAGGCCATCAAGCAGACAGGTATGCGTGCCGAAATTTGGGATGCAGAAAAAAAAGATTCGACGCCCGCGACATTCTGGTCTAAACAAGGCAGAACCCTGCTGACCAGTTTGAGTGGTCTCATGATGTGTTCTGCATTTCTGACACACGTTTTTTTAACTGGCAGTATCAGTGCCGCCCTGGGTGCAGAAGAAGCGACTGATGGCGTGATGCCTTTTCCCGTCCGATTGCAATATCTGGCGGCCATCCTGACAGGGATCTGGTTTGTGCTTCCCAAAGCCTGGTTTGCATTGAAGCGTTTGCGCCCGGACATGAACCTGTTGATGTGCATCGCCGTGATCGGGGCGCTGTTTATTGATGAGTGGTTCGAAGCAGCGGCTGTCGCGTTTTTGTTTGCCTTCTCTCAATTGCTGGAAGCGTGGAGTGTCGGTCGCGCGCGTAAAGCAGTCGCAGCGCTGATGGACCTGTCGTCTCCGATTGCCCACATTCGGGATGCGGAGGGAAATGAAACGACGGTCGCCCCGGAGTCAGTAGAAATCGGTACTCTCTTTCTGATTCGACCCGGCGAAAAAATTCCGCTGGATGGTCGCATTATCAAGGGAGAGAGTGAAGTCAATCAGGCGCCGATTACAGGGGAATCGATGCCGGTTGCGAAAGCGTTAGAGGATGAAATTTTCGCAGGCACGATTAACGGCGATGGCCTGCTGGAAGCGACGAGTACCAAACTGGCAGAAAATACGATCCTCGCACAAATCATTCGCATGGTAGGAGAGGCACAGACGCGTCGGGCCCCCTCTGAGCTCTGGGTCGAGAAGTTCGCGAAAATCTATACGCCGATCGTGATGGGCATCGCCTTGCTGATTCTGATTTCGCTCCCGACTCTCTTGCAGATCACCTGGCACGATTCACTGTACCGCGCGCTGGTTCTGCTGGTGATTGCCTGTCCTTGTGCGCTGGTGATTTCCACGCCTGTCAGCATTGTTGCTTCTCTGACGGCGGCAGCCCGGAATGGCGTGTTGATCAAAGGGGGCGTGTTTGTCGAAATTCCCTCCAAACTGAGAGCGCTGGCTTTGGACAAAACGGGAACCCTGACCCGCGGAAAACCAGTTGTAACAAAATGTGTTCCGCTGAATGGTCACACCGAAACAGAATTGCTGGAACGCGCAGCGGCACTGGAAGCGCACAGTAATCATCCATTGGCACTCGCGATCCTGGATGCGGCTGCAGAAAGAAACATTGAGTATCAACCAGCAGACTCTTACCAGATCATTCAGGGAAAAGGTGCAACCGCTCTTATTAGTGGCCGCGAATTCTGGTTGGGTTCTCATCGGTATCTGGAAGAGCGAAATGAAGAAACCGCGGAGGTGCATCAGCAACTGGAGGAACTTTCGAACGCCGGTCAATCGGTGGTTGTGATCGGAAATGAATCGCATGTCTGCGGCTTTATCGCGTTAGCGGATCGTGTTCGTGAGACCTCGGCAGAAGTGATCAATCAGTTGCATCAGAGCGGGATTGAACGCGTTGCCATGCTAACCGGCGATAACAACGGCACTGCTCAGGCGGTCGCTGACGAAGTGGGCATCGATGCGGTGTTTTCCGAATTACTCCCGGAAGATAAAGTCACCGCGATCGAATCGCTGGTCAAAGAATTTCAGCACGTGGCCATGGTCGGCGATGGAGTCAATGACGCGCCCGCGATGAGCCGTTCCAGTCTGGGAATCGCCATGGGCGCTGCCGGCAGTGATGTGGCCATCGAATCGGCTGACATTGCCTTGATGACAGATGATCTGACTAAAATTCCATGGTTGATCAGACACTCGCATCGCACACTGAAAATCATCCGGCAGAACATCATCTTTGCCTTAAGTATCAAGGTGTTGTTTGTAGTGCTGATGGTTCTGAATCATGCTTCCTTATGGGCGGCGATTGCCGCTGACATGGGTGCTTCGCTGCTGGTGATTTTCAACGGCCTGCGATTACTGCAAACACAATCGATGGCAACACGGGAAGACTCCTGAACCGAATCGTGCTACCGTAACTGGAGTGCCCATCGGAATGCGTATGACGACTTAAGTGAAAATTCCTGAAAGGTTTTACACGATGTACCTAAAATCGACAGCTATGTTATTTATTGCAATTTCCCTTTTTTATAATTGTGAATTAATGGCTGAGAACCCCATTGGAATAAATACTTACTTAGGTAAATGGGCCTTTGTTAGCGATCCTTCTAAGCCCACGTATATCATTAAGAATGTTGAAGGTCAACTAGTGATTGAGTCATTAGTCAAGGGTGAAGTCGTGAGCAGCTTAAAACACAATACTCATTCATTGAGTTTCTTGACAACATCTTCAAAAGTCAATCCTCTAACCGGAACGCCGGATTCTCTCAATGTAATTTTAATACCGGACGTAAGATCAAATGCCAATATGTTTCATGTGTATTTCTCGGAATCTGCAGAATTACAACTAACTGCAGACACAAAAATAATCGACCTGATGTCTAGAGTAAAAAATGGAAACAATCAAATCAAAGGAAAAACAGGTATCTCAAACGAACAATCTAAGCGTGCCTTAGAAAACATCTATACAAAGCCATGGGATTTTAGCGAATTACAATGCGCGGACGCGGCTGACAAGGTAACAGTGCAAATCGTAGCGATGAAAAATGATGTTCAAGCGATCTTTACACATGGCAGTAATAAAGCTCAGGTACCCGCTAAAATAGTTGACAACACCGTTACCATATCAATTGATTCAAAAGAATATGATGACTTGAAGAAGATTCCAATTTTTCTGAGTGGAAGGAAATATCATTTTCAGTTGATACCTCTATGCGGTAATAAAGACCATCTCATATTCAAGATGTGGTACACAGAAGGTAACCGCCTTATATCTGCATATTTAATGGCTCCTTCAATATGCAAATGACTGACGATTGGAAAGATCTAAATAGACCAGGTCTCGTTCAAACGACTCTTTGTTTAAATGAGCGAATATTCGACTCATGACCCCTTATACTTCTTCCGACGGCGAAGTTCTTGAAGGCACGCTTACTCAAGGCTCGCTGGATCAGCAAACCAGGATTAACTTGTGTTGGGGCACGTTGCTTCTTCCAGAACTCGTCCGGCAGAAGCGTCTTTTTTGGGGCATTTAATTCTTCTGACGAAGCCAATCAAACCACTCGATCGTATCAATTTGCTTTGGTGTTTCCTTGTTTGAAAACTCCTTTGAAACAATATGGACAAGCCCATCTTGTTGCGCCTTCTCCGCCTGACGGAGAATTGAATCGCACGTATCGTTAAATGACAATGTAATTCCTGGGTTCGGAGCCACAAACAACCCAATACGAATCCCTAAATTGACCCACAAACAAAGTCCAACCACAGTGTTGTCTTTGTCCGTCGTAATCACCAAAGCCTTGGTAATGCCAAGGTTCTCCCATTCTGGAACCGGACAAACGACCGAGTCCAAATCGAAAGTTCCGATCAAGTCATCGCTGTCGTAATCGCCCTCTTCAATTTGATTGGCAAGACTGAGTACAGCGTCGTAGTCATCAGAATGCGACGATCGAAACACTAGAGAAGTGTCGGTCGCACCGACAAACAAGCACGAATTATTTTCGTCACCAAAAATAATCTCAATTATTGGGGCACACCCGCCCCAAACATTCACTTTGCCAACTGCTGTTGAATCAATGTCACTTTTCCAAGCAATCTGTCTTATACTGTCAATCGAATTGCTGCAAAGCTCGATTATTTGTTCCGCCGCAAATTTAAAAGTCGTAGTCATTAGTTTGCTCCAAAAAACTTAAAAATTCGTTCTAGAAAGATCTAAAAGGACCAAGTCTCATTGAAACGACTCTTTGTTTAAATGACCGAGTAATCGCCGTTTCCCGGTCATTGATATATTGCCGGTTTTAAATCGCCTCGGCAGTACAGTGGGTGCTTGGGGTGTCCGTGTTTGGTGATTTCTAAACAGTGCATTCTGCCCTGCATTTCTTCCAGCATCTCCACGACTTCACGGCCCTGATTCTGATAGCCTCCATGTGTCCCCCAGGCACAGACGATGAAGTCGGATTCCGAGGCTGCTTTATAGATGTACTTCATATTCTGTTTGCCTACGGGATCATCCTGTGCCTTCATCTCCCTGGGATCCGTCGCTCGGTAACTAAAAATGTTCGTCACGATGAGTGCCCCATATCCCCATCTCTGAGCGTACTTGCAACAGCGCGCTACAGTCGGATCGTTCTTCTCTGCATCCGCCGTGGATGGGTTCAGCATGATAAAGTTGCAAACACCGGGTTTTGAATTGGGGAATTTCCGCGTGAGTATATAGCGGTATCTTTCACACTTTGAAAAGAGAGCCGTATCTTTGTTGATGTTGATTTTTCTTAACATTTAATCTGGCTGATTCCTGCTCGCTGCGCTCGGCCCGAATTGCATTCGGGCCCATCCATGGTGTAATGAAGCAAGTCGATGCTGGCGCTTATGGTTTCTATTCTCGTTACCGCGAGTATTCGCTACGACTTTCAAAGACCTCTCCTGGAATTGTCAATCCCGTAATCGCTTTGAAAATCTGATTGAGTTGTTTGCGGTAAATTTCATCGACGCTAACCACTTCACAGCCCCTGCTTTCTGCTTCCCGCATGAGCTCGGTTTCTTCGGGAAGCTGGCTGACATCCATCACAGTCATATTCTCGCGAAGATACGCGGGGTTCAAATGCGTCTTACCACTTCCCAGTATTAATTCGGGATCCGTCTGAACCACGATATCAGTCAGAGTATCATACAAGTTGGCAAACGGAACATAACGCACATCAAATGTACGGGCAATTCCCTGTGCTGCCTTGTCATTATCAGAGGTCACACTTACAACGCCTCCCTGTTGCACGAGACTGTAAACTATGGCTTTCGTTAAACCGCTTTTACCCACAACAAGGATATTTTTGCGCTGGAAGATATCCTTCGCTCCCGGTGTTTTCTTTTCGAAGCTTGCTTCCAGACTTTTGACGGCACTTCGTCTGACCGTGTCGTATGCATGCCAGCCATTGGGCTGATTTAACTGCAGATCGCCGTAACCGGTTTTTTCAGAAGACTCTTCCAGGTGTTCTGCCAGCGGTAAAATAAATTCCCCCATACGCGGACTTACTACCAGCGAACGGATTTTTAAAATCCCCAGCATTTTATGAATCTGTTTGAAGTCATTGATTACCAATGGCAGACAGATGTAATCCAAGCCTAACTTTTCTGCGCCTTTATTGAAAACCTCGATGGTACGTCGTTCAGCCACTCCCAAACCGGCGACGCCAATAAATTTTGTTTTCGCTGAAATTTTCTGAAAACCAAACACCTCATTCAACTCGGCTACCGTCGGTTGACCATCAAAGGCTTCCATTCCTTTTTCGAGCGCAGCATAGGTCCAGGGCGAACCATACTTCGCGCCGAGCAGGGAAAACGTGATGCCAGCCGGTCCCAGTCCCAGGCCTACTACGGGAATATCCCGTTTCTGACTGATGGCGGCCAGCAGAGGCCAGGCCGTTTGCAACGTGGGAGTTGGCCAGGTGAATTTAATAATATCTGCCTTGGCTTCCGCCATCTCATCGAAGATATCATCTACCTCGCTCAGGGGTTTTTTCAAACTCGTATAGCTAATGACCCGTTTTGTTTTTCCGAATCGTGGAACCTGTTTCGCGGTTTCCAGATCGAGTTCGATATAGGCCGGTTCTGCGATAATCGCCTGACGTAACAGATTGATGCGTTCAGTTTCAGTCCCTTTAAACTGGCCTCCCTCTTCCGGTCGACGGCAGGAAACGAGAATGGGTACATCAAAACCGGAAATCAAATCTCCGATATCAGGGGTCTTAATCAGGCGATCCAGGCAGAGTTCAACCATATCGGATTGAGCGGCCGCATTAAGAATGTCCACCTTCGCAAAATTACGGGATTCAGGAGTCACTGAGATACAAATCATGATGCTATACAATCAATCAGAAATGAGAGGAGAAATATTGAATTCACTGGGACAGCATCCCAAATTGAGATACTTCTGAGAGACCGTTTATTATGTCAGATCATTTTTGTTTTGAAAGTGTGAATACAAGTCTGAGGGAAATTTCTTGGCACTGTCGCTATATCGTGTACTCATTCACCAAAAATGCCTCCTCAAATGCAAGGTTGAGGAGGCACTTCTGATTATTGAATTACTAATAAATCTAAATTGATCTTATCATCAGTATCAGACAAGGGGTTCAGATCATTATTTTCTGACAGGAAGCTTCCTTAGTTGCAGTCGCGCTGAAGTAGGAGCAGGTGCCGGGGTTGAGGCGGGAGCGGGCGCGGGCACTGACTTTTGAACAGCATTTTCACAGCTGCCTTTTGAACAGGAACCGCATTGACATTCAACTGTCCATTTATAACCACATTTTTCACACGTGTATTCCTGCTTTTTGAGGACACGGACTGTTTTAATTTTACCGCATTTTAACTCGCAGCATTTCTGCCAGGGAAAACGCACGGGAGGAATACAGATCTCCTTGCACTCTACATTGAAGCAATGTTTTTTGACTTTTAAAGTTTCTACATGCAGCCGACAGGTTTTGCATCCCTGCGATTCACAGCAGGAGGTACTACAGGCTGCCTTGGTTTTATTACAACAGGGGGTTTGAGAGTTTGCAACGTTCTGTTGCACTCCGATACCCGCGGCTGTGATCGCCAGCAAAACGATTCCAATATATTTCATTATATTCAATTCCTGAGAAATTGTTTTTTATTTGTATAAGATCAACGAAGTGCATCCGATGGAAGTTTTCTATTAGAAATCTACCATGAAACGGGCACCGAAGATGTCAGATTTCCCGCCGGTGAACCCATTAACGGCACGGTGGTCATCAATTTCAGCATGGACGTAGTTGAACTGCACGCGAGCGTGGGAATTCCACCACCAGACGGCGGCTAAGGACCAGTTGCGTTCGTCACCACCACGGATATCCGCATCGGTTAAATTGAGATAAGAATAGCGGGCGGCAACCTGCCATGCTCCCCAACCGCTGGCAGTATCTTCATCGCAGGTATTAACCCAGAAGAAGTTTTCCAATGGTTTGACGCGACCGATTGTGCCCGTTCTTCGATCGATGGGTTGATATTCACCCGTCAAGAAGTAGGCCGCTTGAACATAGGCTCCATCAAAGGTGAGATCTGACCCATCATTTCCACGACCCACTTTGGTCACCTGATATTCACTCACGACCGAGAATGATCCAATATTCAACATGGCTTCAAAACCAAGTGTGTTGAACCAGTCTGCTCCGGCAATAGCACCGGTATCCAGCCAACGTGTACTGCCCGTACGTGCTTCAGGGCGCGTTCGGAAGCGGGCTCCATTGCTATTCGTAGAAGGGGGAACAACATCTCCATCCGGGTTTGCCCACATGTCGGCAATCCCTAAATGCAGATATCCACGACCACCGGAAGTTTCATCATACCAGGGAGTCCCTGCCAGACGACCGTTCACGCTCATCTGTCCTGCATCGCCTACCGCCTGTCCGTCATCGGCAATATTTTCCAGCGTGTAGATACCATAGCGCCAGTTCCAGGTTTCATCTTCTGAAACTCCATAAGCGGCAATCCCCAAACGTCGTGCATCTTCGTTGAAGGCTTCAATCACCAGAGGACGTTCGAGAAAGGTGTTGTAACGGCTACTGTTTAGGTGATCCATCCCCAAGGGTCGCTTCTGATTACCAATCAGGAGTGTTTGGAAGATGGGGAGATCCGTCCAACCGATGTAAACATCTTTGAAGGCCGGGTCCTCAGGATTTGCAAAGTCATATTCGAATTTGTAAAGCATATTATCTTTAATTTTACCCGACACACCAATTCGAATTCGGCGAAACCCATACCGGTTTTGGGGATCTTGTGGAGTCGTTGGATTGTTAAATGCAGCAATCCCAGGTGTACTGTCTGAAAAATTCCAACCATCAATATGAATTCGACCAAAGAGCTTGATGGTCGTTACCTTGGAGGCATCCTTCGCCTTTTGAGCCTGTTCAGAATCACTGAATTTTTTCCAGTCCTCTTCCAGACTGGACAGGCGACTTTCAATGATTGGATCTCCGGCGTTATTTCGAAAATTACTGATCAGTAATTCATCCGAGTCATCAAGTCCACCGCCCGCTTTTTTCAGTTGGGGTGGAACTGCCGGTTGGGGTGGAACTGCCGGTGCAGTTGTTTCCTGTTGCTTGGTTTGCTCTAGTTCCTGAATGCGACTCTCGGCGGTTTCTAATCGCTCAAGAAGTTTTTCGAGTTGGGCAGAGCTGATTTTGGTGTCTTCTGCGAAGCCACTCTGTGAACGGAAAATTGTTCCGAACAGCAGTAAAAACCCTACAAATTTAATGAATGTTCGCATTTTCGTCCCTGATGATGCAATGCCCGGAAGACTTTTCGAGCGGTTTTGTACTGATTTTGCCATCTTTGCGGCTCTGCACGGATAGTCCGATTATGATGGTCTTATCGGCTGTTCCTTTTTTACGCAAATATTAAGATACGATGAAGAGGCTTAACATTCGCGCTCTCAGCTGGTACAAGCCTGAAAGAACACCTAACCGTTAGGGTTTACCAGCCAAAAATCAATGAATACCTGAACTTATCGATGCCAGGTGAGTGATTTCACGCTGGGAAGTCCCTGGAAGCAGTTAAGTCGGATGGACTGAGGCTCTCAGAGCATTCCTCGTGAGCAAAGATCAAAAGTTCAGATTCTTCCCGAATACAGGAAGAGACGACGCTTGCTATGCTCTTCCATAATAGCTAAATTCAATCGCAACTAATTTGCTATTACAATACAAGGGTGATGATGCGTGTCGAATTCCATAGGTGGAAATCTGGTAAACATCAGCATTCTCTCTGGATCTCAGGTGGCTTTTTAACTTCATGAAACCGCTTTCTCACTTCAAAAATGACGTCAAAATCACGCTGCTGTTGCTGATGATCCCGCTGGTCCTCTTTCTGATTGCCCCCGGGTTTTTCATTGGACATTCCACTCAGGCAGCGGAACCGGTTTCCCCGAATTCGGTGTTGGAAAGCACTTCCCTTACCGTTGCAGCGATCAATGGTGAAACCCCAACACCGGACGGCAAAACTTGGACATATACTCTGCTGGCTATTTATTGCAGTGTGATCGTGTTTTCTTCGCTGTTGGGTGGCTGGTTACCTTCGCTGATCCGTTTAACACATACCCGAATGGAAACTTTGATTAGTTTTGTAGGCGGACTCATGCTGGGCATCGGCGTATTTCATCTGCTGCCACATGCGGTCGCCGAAATGGGATCGATTGATCGTGCTGTCTGGTGGATGATGGCGGGCATTTTGGTGCTGTTCTTTTTGCTTCGTACGTTTCACTTTCATCAGCATGGGACGGTGGAACTGGATGATGATGAAAAAGACCATGCCCACGACCATGACTGTGATCATCACCACGCGCATGAACCCGTGCATTCTCATACTCATTCCCACAAATTGAGCTGGGTCGGCATCGCTTTAGGACTGGCTCTGCACACGTTGATTGACGGACTGGCACTGGGAGCCAGTATCATCGCCGAGCAACATCACGAAGTGTTTCTCTCTCTGTTTGGTCTGGGAACCTTTCTGGCAATTACGTTACACAAACCATTGGATGCGGTTTCCATTACTTCATTGATGGCGGCGGGTGGCTGGTCTGCCGGTTGGCGCAACGCCGTGAATATTGGCTTTGCTATGATGTGTCCTTTAGGAGCGATTTTGTTTTTCCTGGGCGTTCAGCAGTTTTCTGGTAATCAGCATGTGATCATTGGATGTGCCCTGGCCTTTTCCGCAGGTGTCTTTATCTGTATCTCACTCGGTGATCTTCTACCGGAAATGGAATTTCACTCGCATAATCGGTTTCGACTCTCTTTTGTGCTGCTGTTGGGAATCGCGCTGGCTTATGGAATCGGCTTTATTGAACCGGGCCACGTTCACGATCATGGTAGCCACGATCATGGCAGCCACGCGCATGATTCATCGGAGACGAAAGCCGAACATGATCACAAACATTAAGCGCATGTGATCTGCGCTTAATTGTCTTCGCATTCGTGACAGATTCCCTTCAGGAGAATTTCCGTCACCGTTCCTACCTGAGACCATTGCTTATTTTGGGATGGTTTGAGATCAACATCGTGCAGGCAGGATACACTTCCGCATTCGGTACAGACAAAATGCGGGTGTTGTGCATCCTCTGGCTCATCCGGATTTCGTAATTCAAACCGCCAGGCATGGTCTCCCAACTCTGTCCTTTTCACAAGGCCGGCATCAGCGAGATCAATCAGGTTGCGATACACGGTCGCCTTATCGAAGCCCAGCGGAGTCAGGTCTTCCGCGATTTCCGCATGTGTGAGCGGCGATGTCGCCTGACGTAAAAATTGAATTACGGTGATGCGCGCCGAGGTACTTCGCAAACCGCTCTTACGCACTAAAGTGCGAATTTCATCAATCTCTTCTGCTTGGGACAGATTTTTCATTACGTGATATCCGGGCAGCTCTCGGCGCCATTGAGTAAAACAAGCTATTTCTTCGGAGCCATCTTAACGATTCTCTCTACAGATTACGAGATTCAGGAAAATATTTGTCAATTCAATCCGGATCCTCACTCTGCGTCAGGGGAGGCTGATAACCTTTAGAGCAGGGAATCCAACATCGAATGGTGTTTCGATAGGTGACATATTCATTCTGAAAACGCTCTAGAAGATCCTGTTCTTCGATGGGTCTTACATAATAATTCCAGAGAAAAAAACCGGTGACGACATACATGATCGTGAGCCAGGAACCAGCATAGCAGGCGACAGCGGCACCTTGAGTTAATCCGGCGATAGCCATTGGATTGCGTACGTAGCGATAGGGCCCCACAATCACCAGCCGACGTGCAGCATCAAGGGGAAGCGGTGTACCTCTGCCATAAATTCCCATCATGGCACCACTGGTCAAGCCCAGGCTCCCTCCCAGAATAAACAGCAGCATTCCCCAAAATTGCTGCTCTGAAAATTGAAAACGGCTCCAGCCCAATACAGATTCGAACCAGATCAAAAGCGCGGGAATCACAAACAGAAACAGGCTCCAGAAGATGACTGTCTGAAAGAGTATCTTCAGTAGAATCCACCAGAGTGGTGACTCTTGAGCAGCCGGTAGAAAATACTTCTTCATCGAAACCGCCCAGCTCCTCAGTACTTTTTCCGTATTTTATCATATCGCGCGACATAACAAACGACCAACATCATGATTGTGCAGAGTAACATAATTCCGGTACCCAGCCAGCCTGCCTGTGTAGAGATGCTGAGTGCAAGCAAATAGAGACTGATATAAGAAATGCCACCCGTCAAAAAATAGAGCACGGGTTGAAACCAGCTTCGATGATTGCGGTATCCCTCAGCGGCAAGGAATGAGCCGAGAATCAAGATTAGAAAATCAGGCAACCAGAACGACATCAAAACTTGTTCCGGAAACTGTTCGGAAAGAAACCAGGCGCGGCTTTCGGGCATTTGAAACAGGAGAATCCACCAGAAGATGCCGGCCATTCCCTGAACGAGTAGATAATAAAACAGCCAGTTTTGCCTGTACTCTGTTGATTTCATATAGCCAATCGTTGTAAGAATTCACAAGAATTATCAGACGGGTTTGAAAGTTCTCTCAGTATTATGATAACCTGAAAGGTTGCTGATACCATCGTCAAATTTGGGTTTGAGAGAAATCCTGATCAGAACAAAGGCTATAAACAAGATGAAACGATTATTCCTTATCACGTCGATTATGTTGAGTGCATGCGTGACCTGCCATCAAACGCAGGCAGAACGACCCAAACCTAATTACGATGAGACAAAGATCCCAAAATATACATTGCCTGCTCTATTGAAAACATCCAGCGGAAAGAAAGTGGATTCCGCTGAACTCTGGTGGAAAGTCAGGCGTCCCGAAATCCTGAGCCTGTTTGAAAGTGAAGTCTACGGAAAGAGTCCCGCACCGCCAAAAAACATGCTGTTTGAAGTCACTTCACAAAAAAATGATGCGCTGAATGGTAAGGCGATTCGCAAAGAGGTTTCTGTTTATTTTACCGGCAAAAAAACAGGGCCGCGCATGGATCTGTTGATCTATCTGCCAGCCAAAGCAACGAAACCGGTGCCGGTTTTCATGGGTCTCAATTTTTACGGCAACCACACCATAGCCAACGACCCTGAAATCAAACTTTCGACTCAATGGATGCGGGCGAACAAAGATAAGGGAATTGTGAACAACCGGGCGACTGAAAAATCGCGTGGCGCCTCGGCTTCGCGCTGGGCGATTGAGCAGATTCTTGATCGCGGATACGGTCTGGTCGCCATTTACTGTGGTGATATTGATCCAGATTATGACGATGGTTTTCAAAATGGCGTTCACCCTTTGTATAATCAAGCAGGAAAAAGCAAACCCGCGCCCGATGAATGGGGTACGATTGCAGCCTGGGCCTGGGGCTTAAGTCGCGCGTTGGATTATCTGGAAACCGATGCGCAAGTTGACCATGAACGGGTTGCTGTGATGGGTCACTCGCGTCTGGGGAAAACTTCGCTTTGGGCGGGTGCTCAGGACCAGCGATTTGCGCTGGTGATTTCCAATGACTCCGGTTGTGGAGGCGCCGCGCTCAGTCGCCGTCGATTTGGTGAAACGCTGAATGTGATCAACAACGCATTCCCGCACTGGTTCTGTGATAACTTTAACAAATACATCGACAAAGAAAACGACTTGCCCGTCGACCAGCACATGCTGGTTGCGTTAGTCGCACCGCGCCCCGTGTATGTGGCCAGCGCTGTAGAAGACCGCTGGGCTGATCCCAAGGGTGAATTTCTGTCTGTGCTACATGCCGAGCCGGTCTACAAATTATTGGGAACATCGGGCTTCGGTGCCAAACAGATGCCGAAAGTCAATCAGCCGATCAAACAGCGTATGGGTTACCATATTCGTACTGGCAAACATAATGTCACCGATTACGATTGGCAGCAATACCTGGATTTCGCAGATCAACATTTTCAGGGAAGCTGACTCATACTTAGAGAGTTTGTAAAGAAAACCAGATTACTAATTTGTTTCAACAATGTTCTGTATTGAGATTTACAGAGTCAGTTTGTGGAGACAATCTGGTGAAAATATCTGGTTTTTGCTGCTGTAGAGCGAGATTTCCACAACGCCGCTTGCCTCTACGTGAAGACACACGATAATATGAGAGAAAGTCACTTTACTCTTTTAGATCGAACTTACGATTCCAATATGATGAATAACCGAATCCGGCTCTCTTTCTTATCCGACTCACCTTTCGACAAAACATGTCCGAAAATCTGTCTGGCCTTGCTGATGCTGGTCCTGTTGCCCGCCCAATTTTGTCTGGCAGATAAGGCCTCCGACGAGTTTCAACTAGCCATCGGTCTCTATAAACAAAATCGCTGGGAACTGGCAACTGAGACATTTCAGAAATATCTGAAAAATTACCCGACGCACGCCAACGTTCCTTTGGCCAAATTTTATCTTGGCCTGACGCTTGTGAATCAGCAGAAATATAAAGAAGCCAGAGATGTTCTGCGTGATTATAGAAAACAGTATCCCAAAAACAAAAACCTGCCTGATGCACTCTACCGGATTGGTGAATGCAGTTATCTGCTCGATGATCTGGAGGCGGCGGAAAAAGAATTCACGGAGTTTCTCAAACTCTATCCGAAACATGCGCTGGAGGAATGGGCGTACCCTTATTTTGGCGATGTCGTTCTCCGGCGCGGCAAACCAGATTTGGCGATCAAGAGTTTTCAGAGATCACTGGAACGTCATCCCGAAGGGGCAATGCAGGAAGATGCTCAGTTCGGTCTCGCGTCAGCATTTCTGCAGAATAAACAACCCCCAGAAGCGGAGAAACGATTCAAAGAAATTGCGGATAAAAAAAACCACTCACGTGCCAGCGACGCGCAAATGTCTCTGGCTACATCCCTGTTTGATCGCAAACAATTTCAAGAAGCAGCAGACGCGTTTCTGGCATTGCCACAGAAGTTTCCGGAAAGTCCTCTGGGGATCACCGCACGACTCAATGCCGGTTATGCATTTTACGATCTGAATCAATTCGCCAAAGCAGTCGAACAATTCGAGATCGTGGCCAAAAACCCCAAGCAGGCGGCCAACGCTTTGTATTGGAAAGGGGTCAGTCTGAAAGGCGCGAATCAATTTCCAGAAGCAATTGCCGCGCTGGAACAGACGTTGAAATCAAACCCTACCCCGAAACAAAAAGAGTTAGCAACCTATCAAATGGCAGACGCCCTACTCCGCTCGGGAAAGTCTGCACTTGCCATGCCTCTATTTCTTGATCTGGTAAAACAAACACCCAAAAGTGATCTGGCTGACGACAGCCTGCATTTTGCGATTGAATGTGCGTTACTGACGGACCAACTGGCAGAGGCTGAAAAATTGACAGCTCGGTTTGAAAAGGAGTATCCACAGAGCGGTCTGCGACTGCATCAGGAACTCCTGAAAGGCCGTATTCGCGACCTGAAAGGGAAAGAAGAAGACCTCCTGGCAGCAGTGAAACATTTCCAGACCGTGCTGGATCAAACCAAATTGGAGAACACAAAACTGCTGGCCCGTCTTTATCTGGCGCGAACCTATCAGAAGTTGAAACAGTATGAAAAATCGGTCGCGGTTCTGGAACCTTACTTAAAGGACCCCAAAGCTGACAAAAAATTAAGTGAATATGCGGATGCACTTATTCTGCAAAGCAACAATTTTAATTCACTCAAAAAGTACGCCGATGCAGAGACGCTCTCAAAAGAATATTTGAAACAGTTTCCCAATGAGGTCAGGTATAATCAGATACTCGCCAATCTGATTCTGTTGACTGCCAAAAATGATAAACCGCAGGAGGTCGATCAATTTGTCAGTCAATTGAAGACTCGAAAACCGAACGCTGAGTTATTAATTCAAACCTACCGTCAATTAGCAGAACGAAACTATGAGCAAAAGAAATGGGCACGGGCAAAACAATTCTTCGCGGAAATTGTGGAATCAGGCTCGAAATCTCCAGAATACCCGGCTGGTCTTTCCGGATTGGCCTGGAGTCACTTTCAACTGAAAGAGTATCAACGGGCGGCGACAACATTCGAAAAGTTCGTGAAAACATATCCGGAAAGTCCACTTACCGCAGAGGCAACTTACATGCAGGGACGCAGTCTGGAAAATGACAAGAAGCTGGAAGCAGCCGTTGCCGTTTATCAGAAGGCGTTAACTCAATTTGCCCCTTCACGGTATGCCATGCTCTCTGGACTGCAGGCCGCACGTACCTTGTTTCAGTTAAAAAAAATAGACGACGTGAATCAAGCCTATGAAACGTTGCTGAAAAAATTTCCTAAAGTCGAAAATCTGGACAAAATTCTTGACGAATGGGCTTTGATTAATTACGAAGCAGAACAATTTGAAAAGTCTGATGCCATTTTCAGACGACTGGTGAATGAGACTCCCGATAGTGATTTGGCCGACAACGCCCGATTGAGTCTGGCAGAAAGTGATTTAATCGCTGCCAAATTGGAAGACGCCGCGAAAGCGTTTGAAGAACTGCAAACTTCCTCCAAGTCAGATGCAAAAGTACAAGAGGTCTCACTCTATCGGTTGATCGAAATCAATCTGGAGCTCAAGAAATGGGATCTCGTCGAAAAATATTCCAAAGCATTACTCAAACGATTTCCTGAAAATGAATATGCTGCTTTTGCGCAATTTCATTTGGCGGAAGCGGCTTTGCATCAAAACCAGACCAATGCCGCTCAGGCGGAATTATTGAAGCTCGTCGACAGCAAGAAAACAAAGGAGTTGAGTCAGGCTGCCTGGTATCCACGTGCCTGGGTCCTGTTGGCAGAAACTTATTTCCGACAGAAAAAGTATGATGATGTTAAGAAAACAGTGGATCGTTTTCGCGATTGGAATGCTGAAAATCCCTTCCTCTATCAGGCGGAAGAGGTACTGGGGCGCAGTCTGAAAAATCAGGCGAAGTTTGAGGAGGCGCGAAAGGTATTTCAAAAAATTACGGAATCGGAAAACAGCAGACGCACCGAGACGGCAGCCAAGTGCCAATTCCTGCTGGCAGAAACCCTGATGATTCAGGAACAATTCAAAGCCGCACTTCTAGCGTATTTGCAGGTTGATATTCAATATAAATTTCCCGAATGGCAAGCTCCCGCGCTGTTTCAGGCCGGCATGTGCCACGAAGCGCTGAACGAATGGGCTCAGGCTTTGAAGACGTATCAAGACTTTTTGAAGCGTTTCCCCGAACATGAACTGGTTTCTCGCACAAAAGAACGAGTCAAAGCTGTTCAGGCCCGATTAGGGAAAAGCCCCTAATCTGTTTTGCCATTTGTCGTTTCTCTTCTTCAATGACCGTTGGGGAAATCGGATTCCAGACTCGACGGGAAAGCAAATCTGGCGTAAACTAAAGCACGTCTGATCAAAGTCTCACGATTGGGGACTGAGAACTCTCAGTTCAAAAGAAGCTGATATTAACAAAAATTGGTCCAGGAACTATCGATTATGTTCGTTCCTGTACATTTCAGAATGACATTCATAACGCATGAACAATTTTACCAGTATTCAAAATTTAGAGTCGGTTGATCGACGGCAATCTGCGGAGTCTGGTCATAAGCGGTCTCATCAATGGCTGCTAAAACTCGTTTTGATTCCGGTCTTCATCTTACTCCAAATCCCACTTACAGCAGAAGCACAGGAGCGACCAACCAAAGTCTTTGAAATGATTGATGGCAAGATGGTCGAAGTGATTGACCCGAATGGACCAAGTCCGGAAGCGGGTCAGCCAGTCAAACGCAAAACGGGAGTGCCTTCCACGCCGGAAGGCATTATTAAGGAGCTGAAATATTTTCTGCTGCCGTTCGTCATTGCTTCCATTATCTCCATGTGGTTTATCATCGAACGGCTGGTCATTCTCCGAACCGGTCGCGTGATTCCGCGCCACTTTGTCACCCGCTTCCTGAAGTTACTTCAGGAAGGCAAGCTCAACGCGCGCACCTCTCTCAAGCTCTGCGAGGAAAATCCCAGCCCGATTTCTTCGGTCTTCGCGCATGGCGTTCGTAAATGGGGCAAACCGAGTGTCGAAGTGGAACAGGCAATCATCGACGGTGGTGAGCGCCAATTGTCTCAACTGCGCAAGCATCTGCGAGTGATTAATGGAGTGGCGACCGTGGCACCTTTGATGGGTCTGCTGGGAACCGTGATCGGGATGATTCTGGCTTTCAATGAAATTGCCAACAGCAGTGCGATGGGTAAAGCCGAGTCGCTTGCGGGTGGAATTGCGATGGCGCTGTTAACCACAGCTTTCGGGTTGGGAATTGCGATTCCTTCATTGATCATGTACATGTATCTGGCAGGTCGCGTCGATGCGCTGGTAATGGAAATGGATCAGAGTTCTCAAGATCTGGTGCAACTGATCTCGGCTGAAGGACTGGCTGCCAAAACCAGTCGCAGAACCGCTGTCTCAACTTCCAAACCCAAGCCCAAACCGGATAAAACGACGAAACCATCCTAGTGGAGCGTCATTTTTGAATTTGGGAGTGATCGAGATTACGGGAGTGCGATAACAAAGCACGTAAACAACACTCCCAGTCCTCAATTCTAAGCTTGACAAAGCACTAGCAGGTTCCATTACTTTGAAATCGGTCCTGGAAGCAAGTTTCCTCTCAACACGACTACACCTAAAATAGGTTTCATGCGGATATCTCTCCGAGAAGACTTTTAGTTCCAGTTCTCAGCCAAACAGCGAGACTCCCGTAAAAAGATGAGTTCTCACTGTTCTAAGTTGTTCCTGAGTCGAGCCCTATTTACAATAAAGGTCGGTCTCTCTCGTGAGGTAGCTGTCAACAACGGTCTACCTCATGGCTGATTCATGTTTTTTCTTAACACTACGAGACACACAATGGCTGAATCCAATGAATTTAAGGCTGTCCCCCAGGAAGAAGAGCTGTCGCAGATTGAGCGCGATCTGACATTCTATCCTTCGACAACCACCGATCCAAAAGTTTTAACCATCGATCAGGTTGAACAATTCAATCGGGATGGATATCTGCGGAATATCAGTGTTTTCAGCGAACGGGAAGTGCTGGAGAATCGTGAGTATTTCGACCGACTTCTGGAAGAGGTCATCGCCGCTGGTGGAGACAGCTATTCCATCAGTACCGCGCATATGAAATATGGAAAAGTCTATGATCTGCTGACGCATCCCCAAATTGTGGCGCATGTGAAGGATTTGCTGGGTGACAATGTCATCGCCTGGGGTTCTCATTTCTTTTGCAAAATGCCGCACGATGGAAAGTCTGTTGCCTGGCACCAGGATGCCAGCTATTGGCCTTTGTCTCCTTCCAAAGCAGTCACCGTGTGGTTGGCCGTAGATGATGCGGACCCGGAAAATGCCAACATGCGTTTTATCGGCGGCAGCCATCATCATGGTCACATGACGTATCGTCCCAGCGGTTCCCATGAAGACAATGTACTCAACCAGACGATCGACAACGCGGAGCAATATGGAACTCCCGTTGATGACAGTCTGAACGCAGGAGAATTTTCAATCCATTCCGATTTGCTGCTCCACGGTTCTGAAGCCAATCAATCTGATCGCAGGCGCTGCGGCTTGACGCTGCGTTATTGTGCCGCGGAGGTGAGAGCGGGTATGGACTGGAACGCTAAAGGAGTTATTGTGGCGGGTTCCGATCCTTCCGGACACTGGCTCAATCCAAGACGACCTGAAAACGATTAAACATAAAACCCGCAATCAGGAATTCATCCACTGATGCAAAAATATTACGCGGAAATCTTTGGTACATTCATCCTGCTGTTTTCAGGCGCTGGTGCCATCGTCACCAATCAGGCCTCACAGGGAACGGTCACCCACGTAGGCATCGCACTTGTATTTGGACTTGTGGTGACATCAGTCATCTATGCCATTGGAGAAATTTCCGGTGCCCATATCAATCCGGCGGTGACAATCGCCTTCTGGGTTTCCCGCCGTTTTCCTGGAAAAGAAGTGGTGCCTTACATCATTTGCCAGTGTATTGGTGCTTTGGCAGCGTGCCTGTTGTTAAGGCTGCTCTTTCCCGGTTTGTCTAATTATGGCATGACACTTCCTCTAGGGAGTGACATGCAGTCTTTGATACTGGAAGGTGTTTTGACCTGGATGCTGATGTTCGTTGTGCTTTGCGTGAGTACGGGCGCAAAAGAAACCGGCATCCTGGCAGGCGTGGCCATTGGATCGGTGATTGCACTGGAAGCCATGTTCGCCGGACCGATTTCTGGTGCTTCGATGAACCCTGCTCGCTCTTTAGCCCCCGCGCTGGTGAGCGGAAATTTGCAATCGCTCTGGTTGTATATCGTTGGCCCAATCGCTGGTGCGATATTGGCGGTGCCTTCACTCTGGCTGGTTCGTAATAATCGAAATGTACCCGCTGATGAGACTCCGGATGAAACAGATATTTGAACTGAAGATACAAAATTGTGAAGACTAAATGACGTCGTAACAAATCAAAAGAATCAATCCTTATCTCAATTGCAACGACAGCGAGGAACGAACTATGA
>NZ_CALEMX010000373.1 GCF_937910335.1 uncultured Gimesia sp.
GATCCATAACTATCCTCGGGTAATAAATTCGTAGGTATTAAATATCATGCTAGCTACCGTCGTCCAGGCAGCGAGTTCCGCGGGAGTCAGCGATTCATCGCGGTCCGATTCTCCTTGGGCCAGTAGAGCCAGCGCGGCCTTTTCATTTGATTGATAAGACTTGAGTTCGCGTAAGTAAGCAGATTTCGCTGTTTGAGCCTCCCACGACTCTGGCAGTCGACCTAATGCCGACTTGAAAGCGAACTGAACCCGCGTTTCGACATCCTGTCCACCTTCATGCATAATCCGCTCTGCATAATTTCGAGAAGCTTCTACAAACTGCACATCATTCAGTAGTACCAATGATTGTAAAGGTGTATTCGTTCTCGCCCGACTTACCAGACAGACTTCGCGATTCGGCGCATCAAAGGTTTGCATATTCGGCGGTGGCACCGTTCGTTTCCAATAGGTATACATACTGCGGCGGTACAACTTTTCGCCATGATCCTGCACGAAAACCTGCGCCGTTGCAGGCGAACTTCCATAATGACTGACCTCACGCCACAAACCCTCTGGTTGATAAGGATTCACGCTGGCGCCTCCTACTCGCTCCACCAGTAATCCGGATACTTTCAATGTCGCATCCCGAATTGCTTCTGCCTGTAAACGAAATCGTGCACCACGGGCCAACAGCCGATTCTGCGGGTCTTGATTCCAAAGTGCAGGCGTCCCCTCCGATGACTGCCGATATGTCGATGACAACAGAATCTTTCGCATAATGTGTTTGACATCCCAGTCTTTTTCGTAAAACTCAACCGCCAGCCAGTCGAGCATCAGAGGATGCGTAGGAGGATCACCCTGTGAACCAAAGTCTGCCGTGGTAGATACGATTCCCTGTCCAAACAACATTTCCCAAAATCGATTCACTGCCACGCGTGTCGTTAATGGATTTTCGCGCGATGTTAACCATTGGGCCAGCGCCATCCGATTCGCAGGTGCTCTTTTCTGCAATCCCGGTAAAAAGGCTGGCACTCCCGTACTGACTTTCACAGTCGGTTGATCATATTGGCCACGATTTAAAATAAATGTATCACGAGGTTTCTTTGCAGTATCCATCACCATCGTTTCAAACTCATCAGTCAACATCTGACGACGCGTTTTCAAGTTCTCCAATTGATAATGGATATTCTTAAATTCAGGCGCAATCTCGCTGTAATATGTTTTCAACGCCGCAATCTGTTTTGCATTCCGTTTTTTCTGATCGACAGACAGGATGTCTTGAATGGGTTGAGGGATATTCGTGCCATCATCAACGCCCGTCATTCCAAAGATTTTGTAATCGCCGGCAAACATCCTCTGTCCGTATTTAAATTTTCCATCACCCCAAACCAGCATCACGGAAATATAGGGAGAGTGTTGGGTATCGTAAGGTTGATCAAAAGTCACCGTTAAGTGTTGTTGTTTCTTATTGTTTAGAGCAGGTGACCAACCAGTATGATCACGTGGGTCTAGACAGTCTTCTGGGGGATAATCGGGATGCGCGACGCTGGCGGTAATTTTGGCAACATTAAACATCGCATACAAATCGACCTGATCAGAAGGAACCGCCGTTCCGGAAGCTGCAAAGCTGGTGAGCATAAAACTACCCGGGAACGACGCTTTCGAACCATGGCCCAACCCCCCATCAGGTAATTTTTCATTCGGATAGAATACAATTCGCAAACCAGTCAATTTTTCAACCCCCGGTTTGGCCTTCAATGAAATGGAGGGAGAACGACCTCCTGGAGTCAATACGAGCACGTGCCCTTCCTTACTGATTTCAAATCCGGTTCGCGCATTGGGAGCAGAGACTTTGATCACTTCCAAATCATGCAGTTTTAAGCCTTTTCCCAGCTCCGATAAATCTTGACGGGCCTTCTTTTCCCAGTCCCCCATCTTGATTGCATTCGGATGATTCAACTTGGATTTGAGCTGGGCTATTTCCTTCTCAAGCGTCTTTAATTCCGCAGACGCAAAGGATAGTTCTGTCTTTGTTTTCATCTTGGGGCCAGCATTAATACCCAAATTCCCATCGAGTCCCTTATCTTCCAGGTTATTGAAGTAAGCAAAGAACTGGTAAAAATCCTTCATCGTAATCGGGTCATACTTGTGATTGTGGCATTGTGCACAACCCATAGTTAATCCCAGAAAAACTTCTGATGTCGTTTTTACCCGATCGACGGCATAGTTGACCAGATTTTCCTTGGGAATCGTGCCCCCTTCGTGCGTAATCATATGATTCCGGTTAAAACCGGTGGCAACTTTCTGCCAGGCAGAAGAATTCGGAATTAAATCACCGGCAATTTGTTCGGTAATAAAATGATCAAAGGGTTTGTTTTTGTAGAACGAATCGATCACCCAATCGCGCCAGAGCCACATATGCCGTCCACCGTCAATGGAAAAACCATTGGTATCAGCATATCGAGCGAGATCGAGCCATTTCAGAGTCATACGTTCCGCATTCTGAGGTGAAGCAAGCAAGCGATCTACGAGTTTTTCATAAGCCCGTGGATCATTCGATTTTACGAACGCATCAACTACAGCAGCGGAAGGAGGCAGACCAAGCAAATCCAGATAGAGCCGACGAACCAATGCCTGGCGGTTAGCTTCTTTAGAAGGAGTGATACCCGCTTTTTCCAAGCGCGACAACACAAAATAATCGATTTCATTTCTTGGCCACTTCACCTGCTTGACCGCAGGCAATGGCGCTCGTTCCGGCTTGATATAGGCCCAGTGTTCCTGCCATGCAGCCCCCTGTTGAACCCACTGTTTGAGTAATTCAATCTCTGCAGGTTTCAAAGTTTTTCCAGAATCAACAGGCGGCATTCGCTCATCAACATCGGTAGTGAGAATCCGCTGAATCAGTGCACTTTCATTTAGATTTCCTGGTACGAGAGCCGTTTTTCCATCAACACTATGAAACGCGCCTGCCTTCGTATCGAGACGCAATTCGGCTTCTCGATGCGTTTCATCGGGGCCATGACAGAAAAAACAGTTATTGGAAAGAATCGGGCGGATATCTCGATTGAAATCAATTTTCGATTCAGCCGATGTTTGATCAGGCTTGTTCTTTTCTTCGGCAAACAAAGAAGCAAAAGAAGCGCCTAAAATAATTACAGGCAACCAGATTGAAAGGGAACGGAAACGCATACTCATCATGCCCTGTCAGATTATTTGCGATTGCGATCCTGGTGCGTCTCTTTGAAACCGAACCATGCCATCATGGTCCGGGAGAACAGGTGGGTCCCAGCAGACGGATCGTATCTTTGATCTTAAAGACTGAGAACAAGGCCTGTCAAGCTCGGAAGAGAACGGATGCAACCAATTAAAGCGTCTGTGTTTAAATGCTCCACATATACCAGAGAATGAGTAATCATAATCGCACTGCGCAAGACCAGACCCGCAGGAATATGTGATAAAAATACCTGCGGGTCAGTTATAGATCTCATTGATTTCCGCTCAGTTCCCGACTTGACTTTCGGGAACTGAAACAGAGTCTTACAACGGTCGGACCACCGAAACACTGCGCCAATAGTCGAGTAGTGTTTCAATCGATAAAACGCCCCCCCCCATACCGCTTTTATGGATGCCGGCATAAGGAATACCATGCGCGAATACGTTATGAGCATTGATCCAGCTATTGCCGGCACACATCACTTCTGCGACACGCGCCGCCCGGTTGAGATCAGATGACCATACACTATTTGCAAGACCATAATCGGTACTGTTTGTCATCTGAATGGCTTGTTCTTCCGTTTCAAACGGAGCCAGATATGCCACAGGTCCAAATATTTCTTCACGGGCAGCGACATTGTCGAGCGAACCCGCCATGAGTGCCGGTTTTACATAATAGCCTTCATAACCAGGCACCTCAGCAACGCCCCCTTCGAGCAGACACTCGGCTCCTTCTGACTGTCCCTTTTCCAGATAAGAGAGTACACGTTGATGTTGTTTTGCGTTGACCACAGGCCCCATTTGAGACGTATCGTTCAACTGATAACCCACTTGTACATCCTTGAGCCGGTCGATACATTCACCGACAAATTCATCGTAAATATTTTTGTGAATCAACCAGCGAGTTGCATCGCAGCAGACTTGGCCTGTATGAAATGTAATCGCGTTAACCAGTTTCTCTGCGGTGTCGGGAATATCCACATCGTTAAAGACGACAGCTGCCCCTTTGCCACCCAGTTCCAGTTTGACCGGCACCAGATTTCGACCACAGGATTCTGCGATCAGGCGGCCCACTTCGGGAGAACCTGTGAATGACATACGCTGGAGTTTAGGATTGGCTGACAATGCAGCACCAGCAACCGAGCCCAAACCGGGAACCACGTTAATCACACCATCGGGAATGCCGACTTCCTGCGCCACACGCGCCAGGTAGAGAGTCGAAAGCGGCGTGTCTTCAGCAGGTTTAATCACGACCGTATTCCCGGCAGCCAACGCGGGAGCAATGCCCCAGCCAACTAACAGAAACGGAAAGTTCCAGGGAAAGATAAATCCACAGGCGCCCCAGGGCTGGCGCATCGTCCAGGCTTCATGATTTTTCACAGCCAGTATGGAACGACGTTGAACGTTTTGCGCCAAGTCAGCGAAATAACGGATGGTATCCACAAAGTTTTGCACATCACCTTGCGCCTGTGCTTCGATTTTTCCAGCGTCCAGTGATTCGAGTTGAGCGATGATGTGTTTTTGCTTTTCGACGGCATCTGCCAACCGATGCAACAGCGCACTGCGTTCATTCTGAGGAAGCTGTTCCCACCCCGCTGTTTTGAAAGCCTCGTCAGCCACATCGACGGCCTGATCAATGTCACTTGCCTGAAAACTATAAACTTCTGCCAACTGAGCTCCGGAACCAGGATCCGAAGTAGTAAACGTCTCGCCTCCCGTTGATTCCAGTTCTTTCCCGCCGACAAACCCTTTCAGCGGACCACTCTCCAAAAATGACCTGACTTCAGGATAAAGTTCGTTTGCAGTGGTCGTTGACATCGTGAGCTCCTGTTCTATTAATTCCAGATAAGACTGATTCCC
>NZ_CALEMX010000374.1 GCF_937910335.1 uncultured Gimesia sp.
GGCTTGCGTTATGGATTGAAATCAGAACTGTTGCCACATTTGGATGAAGGACGTTGCCTTTCGGAAATCGATGGTAAATACGGCACGTTTACACTCTGGTCGTATCGCGAGAATCAAATTCAAATCCGTAGAAGCGGGCTGCCTTTGGGAGTGACGAGTATCGACCCTGGTTTGTGCCCGCATACTACAGGCGAACTGATGCCGTTTTTGATTCCCGTGATTCTCCATCAACGTCCGTCGGATGTATTATTTCTTGGTTTAGGATCCGGCGTGGGTGTTAATTCCAGTCTGGATTTTCCCGTTCAACATGTGACTTGCATGGAATCAGATTATGGTCTTGTGAAGTTGTATCAAGAAGAGATATCGCCTCGAAATTCGATTTCCGCTTTTGAATCGGATCGTGTGCAATTGATTCAACTTCCGATTTCGCTGGCGATGGCTGCCCGGTCTGAACCAGAAAAGCAGTATGACTTGATTATCAGTAATCCAGTTCAGTCTGTGGTGTCCCAGTCTCAGTCTGAATATACAGCGGAGTTTTACCAGAACGTCTCCCGGCATTTGAACGCGGGAGGAATCTTTTGCCAGAGATTTCAACACATTGATTTTGGTGCACAACCACTGCGTGTGATTGCACAAACCTTTATCTCTCAGTTTAAACAAGTCATCGCCATTGAAATTGCCAATGGAGAAACGTTGTTCCTGGCAACGAATTCAGATCAGGGGTTTATTCGAGAAAACCTTCTGAAACGAATACAGGCTCCGCAAGTACGAACTACTTTAGCTCAAGTAGGCTGGGACTGGTCGGTATTATTAAATCTAGCCGCTTATTCCGGTAATTCTTTACAGAACATGACGACAGATGTAAAAACCAGCGTCAACAGCACGGTCAATGGCAACTTTGCTTTTACGCTGCCATATGAAATGATGCGTTGGGGATTGAAACGTGAAGAAATCCAAAAAATGATTTCGCAGAAGAAGCGCACTGGTCGACTGATCGACTGGATGTATTTTGAAAAAGATGACCCCATCATACTCAGAAGACTATCTGAAATCACCGCGCAAAATAAATTGATGGCGCAATATCCCGATCAATACTGGAAATACAGAAAGCCTGCCAAAGATCAGATTACGGAAAATCCTCGCTCATTAATCAAGCAGGTCGCTGCAGAGAATTTGGCTAAAGACAGTTACATTCATGATGAAGACAAACGACGGATGTACTATTTCAAGGCGCTTTCGGATGCGATGGCAAAGTCGGAGCCACCCGTCGAATTGATCAGTCGAGTCATCCAGTTCGCAACGACTTATGATCCGATGATCAGCTATTTCATGCACGATGAAGTCGCCGAGCTGTATAAAAAATCAAAAAGTGCACCACCTCAACTGGAATTTGCGCATCGCCTGCATGCTATCAATTACGGCTCGTCTTTAGATCGTTCTATCAATTCGGTTGTACGCGCGATGGAACTCGCAACTGCGAATCCAGAAATGTTTCAGACATCTGCTCAACAATGGGACCATCTGAATGGACTGTTACAGGAATTAAAACGACGTTGGGATAACCGTTCGCAAGCACGTCCTGTCACTTCCAAACAGGCATTGCATGATATTGAACTCAGTCTTTCTGCCATCGATGGCGCGTTTGTAAAGATGAAAGAAATCCATACCAAGGTCGGGATTTCAGAGGAACACTGGCGTTTGCGAAAACTGGTTTTGCAACGAACCTTAGTGCGACCTTTGCAAACGTATCACAGTCGTGTCTTGCCTCACCATTATAAAAAGACCCGCGAAGAGGCCAAAGAGCTACTTGATAAACTTAATCTGCCTGAAACACCATCACTTTAAGACGGCCCGTGAAAAGTGGTGTTTTTCTGTATTGCGGTTATCAGATCCCGGTCGATTCTCCTGCTCCCCATTTGAATCTCCCCATCAAAAATTTCAGATTCTCTGAATCTTTTTGAATTCTGAATGAGTATACTGGGAGTGGTACGGGTGCTATCCTCTGCTTAGAACGGGTACGTGAAAACGGGTTGTAGAAAACAGCAATTCTGGTTTCAGAATCTGGTTGTTCAGTCAGCAGAGAACTAGTTCTTTCAAATGCGTGAGAAAGAACTTCCCATTCAAGATCAATTCGATTGCTCGGAAAAGGCAAACCATGTTCAATCTATTCATTTCTGGAACTGGCTCTCAACGGAATTCATTATGGACATTATCCGGGTCTCTTACACGCTTTTGGCGTTTGATGAGTCTACTGCTGGTGATCGGGGTGCTGTTCAGTGGCACGATGCAGGCTCAGGAACCATCTGATAAAAAAGACACCAAAAAGAAAGAAGCCAAAAACGACGAATCTAAAAAACCGGTGGTAGCATTATTGCCTAAGCCAATCATTATCGTGAATATTGCGAGTATCGAACGCATTTTGCAGGATATAGATCTCATTTTTGAATTGGCAGAACGACCGGAAATCGCCGAGATTGCGTCGGCCTCATTGGCAAATGTAAATGACCTGGAAGGACTGGACCAGGACAAGAATCTGGGCGTCGAACTATTTCTCAAAACCGGTTTAATTCCCCAACCAGTTTTTGTAGCTTTTTTACCAATTACCAAGATGCGTACTTTTATCGACACGTTAGAAGCAATGATTCCGGGAGATGAAGAGAGCATCAAAAAAAATCCGGATCGCGATGATGTTTACACCGTCCAGGGAAGACGTGGCGAGTCGACTATTCGCTTACAGAATGAGTACGCACATATGTTGTTTCGTGGTGGTGAAGCGGAAGAATCTCTGGAGATGATTACCTCTAGAGATTTTGGTGACCCCTCACAGCAGTTTCAGAATTTAACCAGTGAATATGATCTCGCGGTCAAACTGGATCTAAGCGGTGTTCCCGAATTAATGCGGACCACTTTTCTCGGATTCTTTCGCACCGCCATTGAAACCCAGTTACAGCAAAGAGACGGTGAAACGAACTCTGCCTACGAGCTCCGACGTTTGTCCGGTAAACAGAATCTCGACGGCCTCGAATATTTTTTAAATGAGGGGCAAGAACTGATTCTGGGAGCCCATATTGACAAAGAACAAAAACTGGGATTCATCGATTTTCAGATCAAAGCCCGACCCAATAGCGATCTGGCCCGCGAGATTAAAAACTTGCCCGGTAAGGCCAGCTATTTCAGCGTGATTACTTCCCGTGAAAACCTGCCCATTGCCGCCTCGGCGTCAATGAATATAGCGAAACGAGAGCGGAAATCTTATCATGCTTTTTTATCATTATTCGAAAAACAACTTTCTGAGAAATTATTAAGCGAAGAGGAACGGCTGCAAAATACGAATTCGGTCCAGCAGTTTTTCGGTCCCCTTAAGTCGATGGTAGAGAAAGGGCATATCGATCTATTTGCCCAACTGGTGGCAACCCCCTCGCGAAAATTTGCTTTGATTGGCGGGATTAAAGTCGCTCCTTCTCCCAATTTGCCGACTGCAATTCTGGACCTGGTGAATCGTGTGGACAAAATTTCGGAGAACAAAGCAAACATTTATACTAACGCTGGAACGGTCCAGGGAATCGCCTTACACCAGTTACAACCTGATATAAAATCACCCGATGATCAGCAAAAGCGTTTTCTAGGTGGCGTCCCTTCTCTCTATGTAGGAGCAGATTCGCAAGTCATCTGGTTTGCAATGGGAACGGATATCGCAGTGAGTGCGTTGAGTGAAGCCATTGAAAAAATCAATACCGCGACTCCGGAAGAACGGAAAGAACAACGTACCGCTCCGTTTCAAGTTGAATTTCATCTCAAACCCTGGTTAAGCCTGTTTTCTGAAGAAGAAGTCGAACAAGGCGGTGATTTCATGAAGACTGTCAACGCTGCCTTTCAAAAAGGCAACGATCAAATTCGGCTCACAACACAACTGACGGAGACGGGAGTTCGAACTCGGTTTCAATTCGATTCCGGTTATTTACAACTTTTGGGATATGGAATCGCCCGGCGATTTGATGATGGTCAGAAACGTCGTGCGCGTAGAGAACAGAATCGCGCAAAAAAGAAGCTGCCACAACCTGACAAATAATAACATCGAGTAAATAAATTCCGAACGTGTAGAGTCCGGATCAATTCTTTTTAATCGACATATAATGCTTGACGAATTGTTCCTGTGACATCGTCTTTGTCAGATCAATATTGGCATCTTCAAACATGCGACGCATGGAGCGGCTCTTCTTCCACTCTTTAGATGAGACCGTCTGATCTTTATTGCGGTCGAGTAGTTTGAAAAAGTAGTTAGCTTGATTGACAAGCGGATCAGCGCTGGCAGTGACTGTCTTTTGGTCTGAAGAAGGCGCGGGCGATTTCTTACTGGTGGTTTGAGTTTTCTCTGTTTCCGACTTCGGTTCTGTTGGCTCATCTCCGGTAAGGGCAAACATAAACGAAGCCGCGCTCCGTTGTGGCTTGCCTGCTTTAGAAAGTTGGATCTCGCGTGGTGTTAAAAATCCATCCCCGTTTAAATCCATTACAAAAAAGGCACTCAGTTTCGTCGGATTAATTTTTCTCCATTCATAAAGTCCAATCTGGCCATCTTTGTCAGTATCGTGGGGAATAAATTCTTGAATTAAGTCCACCGTCGTCCGCTGCGGTTTACCAGGAGTACTTTTGGAAGGACTCGTTGACTTACTTTTGGTAGAAGCTTGTGGTGCAGCGCCTTGTGTGGTTTGAAAAGAACCATAGCGCCCCCTCATCGAATTCGAACCAGATCCATCAATACGTTTTACGTATGATTGAGAAGTGCTGCCGGGCGATCCACCGGAACTTCGAAATACAGTGAC
>NZ_CALEMX010000375.1 GCF_937910335.1 uncultured Gimesia sp.
GTCGATCGCGCAATGCAGTCAGAGAAATCACAACCGTCAATCGATCTGCAAAGTGCTTGATGAGGTGCTGCCAAAGCGCCCCCGATGCCAGGCCGGGGGAATGCTTCAACACAATTTTAAGATCTTCACCTTGAGGGTGATTGTCAATCGCGACAGGCCAGCGGCTCCGATCTTCACGGAACCCCAGATTGACATCATCAATCACAATCAGTTTGGGATGTTCAACGGTCGTCTTGTTCTTTTCTGGTGTGGCATCCGGTTTCTGGCATCCCAGAAACTCACGAATGCGCCAGACAAAACGTTTTTTCTGACCCTGTTGCTCAGGATAGGCAGCCCAAATGGTATGCGCCCGGGCGTAACTTTCACTATTCCCTTTCACGAAATCAGGGAGAGGATTGAGTTCGTAGTTTTTCAAGTCGCTACAAGAAAGCTTAATTAGATCTGCCAGATACCAGGCTCCCCCGAGTCGCGGCTTTCTGCTCGCTGCCTGCACCGGGTTTGAATAAGTACACGATTCCAGCGGCAACCGTGCCAGATTATTATCCAATACTAAATCACCGGTGACTTCAATGATATGCTTCTGCCCGTTGTCGTTCATTGTGGCCCCTTTTTCTTGTTGCCGTCCAATGCAGGTTGTCTTTTCAGAGTGCCTGATCAAAAAACTCCCAGTGGTTGATCTGCACTATTCCCCACGGTACATTCATACTAATTGAAAATAAAGGCAACAGGGTGTTTTGGGGATATGACCTGATAAATCCGCAGTGAGAAATTCGCTAATCTACGCTAGGTATAAATAACCATGTCATTTCCCTGGATTTCGCGACCTGTTTTTCTCTCATCCACATTTCGTGATATGCATGCGGAGCGTGATCACTTGCGTGCAGAAGTGTTTCCTCAACTGGAAGAACAACTCGCTGAGCGCCGGCACCATCTTGAACCAATCGATCTGCGCTGGGGTGTCGAAACTGTTTCGCTCGATGACGAGCATGACAAGGAGCTGCTGGTGCTCAAGGTCTGTCTGTCGGAAATTGAACGCAGCCGTCCGTTTCTGATTGTGCTTGTGGGTGAGCGGTATGGCTGGATTCCTCCAGAAGAACGAATGCAGGTCGCTGCGGACGAAGTCGATTTTACGTGCGAGCTCACGGGCAAGAGTGTCACGGCGATTGAGATCGAATATGGTGCGCTCTCGAACTCCGATCAGCTGAGCCGCACCTGGTTTTACTTTCGCGATCCGCTTCCCTACGATCAAATGCCGAAAAAAATAATGGAAGACTATCAGGAAACAAATCCCGAGGCAGTCGAACGGCTTGACGCACTCAAACAACATATCACTGATAAGCATCCCGATCGAGTGCGGAAATACGCTCTGAATTGGGACAGCGAAGGTAATGGATTTCAGGAGCAGGGTGCGCAGAGTCTCGAAACCTTCGGTCAGCAGGTACTCACCGATCTGTGGTCTGATCTGGATGGGGAAACGAAAAGCTACGCGCATCAACCCGATCCCACCTGGCAGGATGAAGAACGCTGGGAGTTGGAGACGTTTGTCGAAGATCGTGGCCGCGACTTTCTGGGACGGGAAGAGACCGTTCGTGAATTATGTGAGTTAGCACTCTCACCCGTTTCAGAGAACGGCTGCGTCGGTGCTTCGGTAACAGGGCAAGCGGGGTCGGGCAAAAGCAGCCTGTTTGCACATCTCTGTCGCAAACTGGAAAACGAAGACGTGCTGCTATTGAGTCAGGCGGCTGGCATCAGCCAAAGGTCACAACAGGTCAATTCATTATTGCGAAGGTGGATTGGTGAATTGGCGGTATTCCTTGTGGAAGAAGATCCCTCTGTCGAAATTACCGATATCGAGGAACTCGAAACAACGTTCGCCTCGCTGATGGGGCGTGCTGCGTTAAACACGCGTGTGGTTGTGTTGCTCGATGCTTTGAATCAGTTCGAGCCGACCGTGCGTGCGTTACATTTCACATGGTGGCCCAAACTATGGCCGAAAAATGCTCGAGTCATCGCCACTTCCATTCCGGGAACCGCCTCGGCTGCGCTGGAACAGCGTCCCGGTATCGATGCGGTTGTGCTGCCGCTACTGAACCAGACCGAAGCCCAACAAATCGTGCAGGCGGTTTGTCGCCGCTACCACCGTGAGATCCACCCAGATGTCGTTCAGGAACTGCTGGATAAAAAAATAGACGGCAGTCCCGCAGCCGGTATTCCGCTCTGGCTGGAACTGGCGGTTGAGGAACTGAACCTGCTCGATGCCGACGATTTTCAACGGGCCGATACGGATTACACGGGAACTCCCGAACAACGGCTGCATCAACTGCTGCTCGACACCGCCAGGTATCTTCCTGCTACCGTGGCGGAAATCTATTCTGCGATGCTGGAGCGTACCGAAAAGATTGTGGGTAAGCCGCTCGCCCGTGGCTTTGCTAACCTGATTGCCATCAGCCGAGCAGGCTGGCGTGAACGCGACCTGGAAGACTTGTTGCCGCGCATCACTGGTGAGGAGTGGAACGGTTTACAATTCGCAATTCTGCGGCGAACCTTCCGTGCACATCTGGTGCGACGTGGCGCAGGCGAGCAGTATGACTTCTTTCATCAGCAGATGCGACAGGCGGTATGTCAACGCAACCTGCAGGATGATTCTCTGGTCGTTGAGTTGCATACCCACATCGCCGACTACCTCGAAACGCTTCCCTCAGATGAACCGCTGCGTCAGACAGAACTGATGTATCACCTGATTGGCACCGACAATCAATTACGGGCAGCCAGGTATTACGGTGGAGACCTGAATAAACAAGAACAGGCTGGTGCCACCCGCACGCTGGCAGACCATATTTTAGAGGGGGCGAGTACAGAAACCGAAGCCAATCTGAATTGGATCCTGGCAATGTCTGATTGTGAGGAACTCTCCGGTGATCAACTGTCACAACTCAGTATTCGGTTTATTTTCAGTCTAGCAATGGCGCTCAACAACGAGACCATTCTGGCAACGCAGATGAAGATTTTTACTCAATCACGCGCCATTCTAACTGGATTAATGCCGCAAGACCGATCCAATGCCGGATGGCAGCGGAATCTCTCAGTCAGCCAGGAAAAGATCGGAGACGTATTATTTGCTCAAGGGAATGCGACTGGAGCAGTTCAGGCTTACCAGGAAGCCCTCGATATTCGTCAGCGTCTGGTTTCGCAAGATCCCACCAATGCCGATTGGCAGCGGAATCTCACAGCCAGCCTGGATAGGGTGGGAGACGTATTACGCGCTCAAGGGGATGCGACCGGAGCGCTACAGACCTATCGGGAATCCCTCAGCATTCGTCAAGACCTGGC
>NZ_CALEMX010000376.1 GCF_937910335.1 uncultured Gimesia sp.
AACGTTGAGAGGAAATCCAATAAATATTCCAAGCCCATCGATCCAATACCAACTTCCAAATGTTCTAAAGATTTTCCTTGTGAAATAAATGTTAATTTCGTGTCTCGGCTGTATTTTAAATGTTCTCTGCAAATAGTCGCCACAAAACTGATCGCCCACTCTACAAGTTCTTCCTGATCTTGATCAGGAAACGAGGGTAACCACAAATCAATGCCTATGATCAAGTCATAGTTTCGATTTTGATGATATTCCTGAACCATCAATTCCCCCTGACGAGCGGAACTTCTCCAATGGATTGCTCGTTGGCTATCTCCGGTACGATATTCACGGATATGATTAAATTCGTCGTCAAAGACACCGCGACGGCTTTGACTGTGTTGAGCCATTTCTGCGTCAGAGAAAAAGTCATTAGCCCACCGCGAGCTTAGTTTGCCGATCTGAGGATGTACAATGATTTCATCATAGTCAGAAAATACAGCCCCCCGTTTTATCAATCCCAGGGGATACTTTGTGGAAACTTGCAATGGTCCAAACTGGTAAATTCCGCGGTGCATCAATTTTGCATAATAATGAGCCGATAATTTCTGGCGCGGTCCCACTCTTCGAAAAACAACCGACGCTTCCAAATTTTCATGTCGATTAGTAAAAAAATCGCTTACTTCCATCAGGTAAGCTGCAATCAGTCGTTTCTTATTTTCAAGAGTGATTTCAGCGGTAAATATTTCACCTACCATGACTCTTTGCGGGATCAGCCGTTTTAATTTGATATTTTTCAGCATACTGTATGTGATCCATCCGTTGAGAACAAACGGACCTGTCATCATGGCAAAAACCAGCATTAGCATATTTTCGCGTGACAGGACGGAGCCTACAAACAGGATGGTCATGATCAACAGATAAATTAATCCATCTCGTGGAAGTGAAACCCGGTTTCGTCCGATACGATTGAGCTGGAATCGTTGCAATGCCGGGATGAATATTATGAGAACTTGAAAAATTCCCCATAAAAACAAAGCACTTGCTGCAAACCTCATGATCGCTGGGAGATTAGGATGAATTCGACCTAGCGTCAGCGGTGCCTGATAAGTGTAGATAAAAATGAACACGCCGATGAGCATCGATATGAACCCCGGTCGCCATTCGGTTCGTTTTCTCCATAGTCTGGCTAATATCTTGTTCATGAGTTGCTAACTGGGAAACAATGTAACTCGAATTTGTGAATTGTTTAAGAGAATCTGACAATCCCGTGTTACTTCTATTTTAACAGCAATGAGTGAAAGATCTATGATTAAAAAAGATCATATTAAACTTCATTACTCGCATTGAGAACACTCATTAATGGTTATTTCAAAGAGTGCAATCCGGATTCGAGTCGTTTTCGATTGATCAGAGCAAGACCGCGTGGTTCTTTCTTAAGGAATTTTATAAGCTGTGAAGAAGAACAATGTAAGTATTGGCTTGATGTTTTGATGTCAAATTGAAAATGTGTGACGGCATCAAGTGCTTCTGCGAGTAAAGCAGGAAAATCAACGTGTTCTGAACTGACTTTGAGTGTGCCATTACAAAGTCTGCGTTGCCAGAGCAAACTGGGTGTTTCTGAAATTTCTGTTATCCGATGATCTATTGCCAGATTCACACGCAACCGAAATAGTGCCATTGAACGATTACGCCCTTGCTCACGTCTTTCGGCTGCTTCACCCGATATCTGTGTTGGAAGATGATTGATTACTACGCCGGTTTCTACTTTATTGCGGTGTTGTCCACCGGGTCCAGATCTTCGCACGTGCTGGATACGACATTCTTTCAGCAATAATTCCTGATCAATGCAGGCAGGATGCGTTGAACCCAAGTGGAATTTTATAGGATCGGGAGATGTCATCATGGGGCATTCTACTTTGCAAAAGAAGTCCGAAGAATACTGAGCGTACTTCACAGGTCAGAGGTAACTGATTATGATAGTGAAACGACATCTATTATAGATTGTTGCCTTTGTTTTTCGCTATTAAATTCCTGTACGATTTAATGGTTCATCCTGCGTCTGGATCTCAAAATGAATTATGACAGAAACCAGGTTCATTCAAAAATCTACTTGGGGTTTTACTTATCCCTTGTATATCTGTCTTCAGTGAGCTGTGGACAAGTTGTTGATCCTAATAGCAAACCAGTGACAGAACTTGTCCTGAAGGCTGGAGGAAAAGTAATTCCAGTCCATAGCGAGCTACCTATTGATACTACAGCAAAGATTCCGGAAAATGGTTTTGCCATTCGTGAGATCGATTTGACAGATGCCAAACTAAAACTGAGTGAGTTGAAGCAACTTTCTAATTTACCCTATTTGGAATCACTCAATCTACATCAAACAAATCTGACAAATGAAGGTTTGGCTGAGATTAAAGATTTACCAAAGCTTCGCTCATTAGAACTTGCTTATACTCAAGTCACTGATGAAGAAGTCAGCAAATTGACACGGTTTCCCCGATTGCAGAAAATATTCCTTTATGGGACGTCAGTCAAACCTCAAACAATTGAGGACCTTAAATCCAACTTGCGCGGTTGCGTGATCCATAAATGATCTGGCTCAAATATTAATCGTTTTATTCTCTCCCCTCAGTCATGATTAGGAATAGCGGGCTTTTGCCAGGGAACGCTTCCATACCTTTGTATTTCCGCTCTCAGCAACGCCGACATTTGATTGAACATTTTTCGATTTGTATCTGCCAGATTTTTAGTCTCTAGCGGGTCTTCTTTCAAATTATAAAGTTCAAGTGGAGTAAAGGGAGAGTTCTGCAACAATTTCCAATCTCCACTTCGAACAGCTTCAATTGTTTTGCCTCCATAGCGAGTTCCCCCTTCGCGCCTTCGAAAAAACCAGTTTTTTCTTAAAGGGGGTTGAGTTTCTCCTTCGAGTGTTGGCAAAAAACTTACGGCATCAAGTCCAGCGGGAACCTTAATCCCAGCTGCTTCACAGACTGTCGGAAATATATCCATACTCATCGCCATAAAATCAGACTGAGACCGCGGCTTAATTCGATTATTCCAAACGATTCCAGTAGGCACTTTGAGGCCTCCTTCATACATACTCTGTTTACCATCGCGTAGCTTTCCATTATTGGCCCCGACATTCAATTGTCCGCCATTATCCGAACTGAAAACCACAATCGTATTATCGCCGAGACCAGACTCGTCCAAAGTTCTGATTAC
>NZ_CALEMX010000377.1 GCF_937910335.1 uncultured Gimesia sp.
ATTCGAGCCTGGATCGATTCCTGGCTCAACCCAAATGGGAAATATCGGTTGAGAATCAGATAATGAGATCTGCCGCCTTAGAACGAGTCTCTCTTTCGTGAGATTTTCGCGCCGCAATCCGCGGTCTGGACGGGTCAAGAGGACGAGCTTACTTTATGGGGAAGGGATGCCTTAACCTATTGTGGCGGCATGTTTTCCTCTTCGACTTTATGCAGTTTTTCCAAACGTCGGGCATGTCTGCCCCCTTCAAACTCTTCTTTCAACCAGATTTCAATCATGCGATTGACGAGTCGATCGCCGAGAAGGTCGGCGGAGAGGCAGAGGACGTTCGAGTCATTATGCAGTCGGCTCATTTGCGCGGTAATGTCGTCGTGGCAGGGGGTGGCCCGAACTCCCGAAAATTTGTTGGCGACAATACACATTCCCATCCCGGTACCGCAAATCAGGATGCCGCGGTCAATGGCACTGGTGCCGATGTCTTTCGCTACCTTAGCTGCATAGTCCGGGTAGTCTACGCTTTCACCATCATCGGGGCCATAATCAAGTGCTTCATGTCCTAACTGACCTAATAGCGTGAGGATCTTCGCCTTGGTCGTAAACCCACGGTGATCACTGGCAACTGCAATTTTCATCGAAACTCTTTTTTATTAATGTCGTGAGAGAAATCAAAACAGTTATGACTCTGTTCTGATCATGAATGTTGTGGTTTTTCTCTTATGTTGAGAAGAGTGCTGTTGAGAAGAGTGCACAATCAAATAATTTCGGCTGGCAATCATCTCTATCGAAGAAGCATTTGCTATGTTGAGAAGAGTGCTGTTGAGAAGAGTGCACAATCAAATAATTTCGGCTGGCAATCATCTCTATCGAAGAAGCATTTGCACAATCTTCATATTGCTAAAGAGTAATGGTTTCCAACCTGTTTTAGCAAGCGTGCTTTTGCAGCAGATGTCGAATTTCTTGTTTGTAAAAAGATCAATTAATCCGGGTAGGTGGGGTAAAAAGTATTGTTATTTCAATGTACGTTGATCTGAGAGACCAGTTGTCTTAAATACTTCTCAATTTCTTTTTTACAGTCGGTATAGCATTGAAAGCCTCCACCAATTGGATCAGAAACATCTTTTCCTTCGGGAGAAAGCAGTTTCACAGCATCTTCCAGGTCGGGCCGTTCAGCTAGAATTGCAGCACGATGCCCCTGTGTCATAGTGTAGATATGATCTATCTGATCGAGAAGACGCTCTGTAAGTGGCTGGCTTTCGTGACTCCGAATATCTATTCCCTGCTCAGCTAGAATGGTCACACCTTCCGGGCTGGGTGGGGCTCCCGAGGCAGCTGCCAGCCCGGCAGAGCCGACGATATAGCCATGATCGGTCAATTCATCTTCTTGGCAGCCTAGTTTTTCAGAGAGCAAATTGCGGAAAAGCCCTTCTGCCATAGGGCTACGACAGGTGTTACCTGTGCAGACAAACATGTAAATTTCACTGGACAGTCTTTTGAGCGTGATTTCAGTGACGACACCTGGCTGCAGGATACTCCATTCATTGTTGGAAATGGAGACAATCGTAGACTGATCTCCAAAGCGCGAGGGGCCGTCATCAATTACCAATGCGACCTGGTCTTCGAAATCTTCCATAATATCGTCGGCTGTCTGATATTTTGATTGTTCATTTAACAGGACCAGCGGTGATGGGGAGAGCCTCATGATCTGAAAAATAATTTCATGAGCCGGGGCGCGCAGTCGAATTCGAGATTCGGGACAGATTTGCGATTGTACTTCGGCAGGTAATTGTGAAAATAAGGTATCGGGGCCCGGGCGTTCCAGATCCAGAATCACCGGTCCGGGCCAGCAGCGTTTTGACAGTTTGCGGCCGATGGATGGCATATTCGGGAGATAGTCGAGCGCTTCATCAAAACCCTTCACACAAAGCACGAGTGGTTCTTCTGCTTTGGTCAGGGCTCGTAATTTCGTCATCGCAGAGGAGCTGAGCGACTGGCCTGCAATTACGTACGCCGTTGCGGTGGGAAATGCTACTAACTCACCTTTTGCCAGATATTGAACTGCAAGGTGAATTACATCCCGGATGTCGTCAGTTTGTTTTAGATTAATCCGTTCTGTCATGAACAATTTAAGCCTTCTGTTCCTCGCTGAATTTGTTGCCCTGAAGTAATTTTCTACAAATTGCTAAGATATACGGGCATACAACGAATTACGATCAATGTGTCACTGCTTAATTTATCTTGTTTCGAATAAATCTCGATATTATGGATCATAACCGGGCAAATTGCATTGATCAAGCTGCTGGAATATTCGACAGGCATAAGTTATTATGATTGGTATGTTTATGACACTTACAAAAAGAGTGTTCTTTGCTGATTTATCAGAAACAGAGAAATCGGAACGATTTTGCAGGAGGCGATCGTTAAGATGCTTTGATCAGGATTCAAAATCAATTTTCCCAGGTTTCATTAAGTATAGCAAACTATGGCACCCCTAAGTTCTCCTCAAAAACCCATCCCGAAACGGCTTCGTTTAAAACAATCTCTGCGCTCACTGATTGAATTTGGTGGTGGGGATCAAGTTGATCAAGACCAGTTCCAATCCACAACGCGTAAATTATACGACGGACCAGCGGGGGCAGTGCTTTATCTGGCGAGTAAATTATCGCTGCATGATCCTCTGGTTGGTCGGATTATTAAAACCCGCCGATTTGATGTAACCGAGTTTCGGAGCATATTGGATATTGGTTCGGGTGCCGGTCAAATTCTCGGCCATCTGTTACGAGAAACGCATCCTGAAGCACGTCTGGTTGCCTGTGATTTATCTCATCAGATGTTAAAACGCGCCAGGACCCGGATGGACAGCGCGCGGCCCAATTACCTTTCGGCTGATCTAACCATGCTGCCGTTTCAAGATGAGTCGTTTGATTGTGTGACCTGCGGCTGGGTATTGGAGTATGTGGCAGATCCGAAGCATGGGCTTTCAGAAATTTATCGTGTACTCCAGCCGGGAGGGAGTCTGTTTCTACTGGCGACGGAAGACAAATTCTCGGGAATGTTAAACAGTCGCACCTGGAAATGCAGAACGTATAACCGGGTTGAGTTGCAACAGGCGTTTGAAGAATCGGGTTTACCCTGGAAAGAGCAACACTGGTTTACGCCGATTCATCAATTTTTGAAGCTGGGCGGCATCATCGTAGAGGCTACGAAGCCTGTGGAACCAGCTTCGAACTTGAGTCAATCTTCGTAACGGATCGGGCTCCAGTCTTTCGCCAGCTGGCAGAGCGTCTCTAAGGTATTGGGATTGGTACTGCAGGCTGTGATTCCCGGAAGCCTTAGCATGTCAGCCCGTTCATCCAGCCAATGCTCATGAAAATTCACTGGTTCACCGTTATGTACCCAGACGGCATCTCCTCCTAGAATCCGCGCGATGTGTAGTGAAACAGGGAAATCATAGACATTGGGAGTGTGAATGAGTGAGCCGCCAAAATCACCGGTTGCCAGATGGTCATAGATACTGCCCGGCATCTCTTCTGGAGGAACTCCTTTGAGCCCGGCTTCAGTTACGAGTCTGGCATTCGATGTGTCTTTGTCTTGAAATCCTATGAGATAGATGCGTTGCGAATCGGGGCGTGTCTGGGGATTTATGGCGGGCATGGCATCCAGGACATCGCGGGCAGGGCGGCTCTGATCATCGGGGCCACAGACGACGCGTTGATGCACGGCTTCGACCCAGGTTCCTTCTGCTCCTGTTTCCGGAATATATACCAGAGAATAATGCACGGTTTCACTGTCGCGCAGATGAACCATCACACAGTAACCGTCGGCCGTTTTATCTCGATACTGTTTTGTGCCGTCAATGGGATCAATGGAAAGCACGAATGGCGCGTCTTCAGCAAAACGGTTGAGGTCTCCGGTTTTTTCTTCCGCTTCGATACGACATTGCAAGAAGATTGGATCACGATCGCGAAGCGCTGCGACGATTAGTTCCTGGAGTGTCAGGTCCGCTAGAGTCAATGCATCGGTCAAGGCGCTTCCCGATGTTTTGTTTTCGACGGCGATATTAAAGTGCCGCAATCGTTTGGCAATGGCTCCAGACCAGCGGAGGATCTCAGGCAGATGAGTTTGCAATGCCGTTAAGAGTGTGTTTAATTCCATGTTTTTTCTTTTGACCAATCTCAATCGTTAAAAAGGCTCAATCGTTCAAGTGGCTCATTCGTTAAAGTGGTTGTGAACTCACATTGTTTCGTTTCTGTTCCAGATATTCAATCACCAGGGAGGCGACATCCACGTTTGCTACAGATTGAAAGCCGCGCCAGCCCGGCACTGCATTTACTTCCAGTAGATAATGCTCAGCTGGAGACTGAGAGGGAGAGAGCAGATCCACGCCACCAAATTCGGTATGTGTCAACTCTGTGGCGCGCAGTGCCAGTTCAACTTCCCGATCAGAGGGTTGATAAGATTCCGCGTGTCCCTGACGTGAAAGATTGGTGCGGAAATCATTATGTCCATGACGGCGAATGGCACCAATGACTTTTCCGTTCAGAATCAAGATTCTGAGATCATAGCCGGGATGAGAAATATATTGCTGAAGATAGATGACCGCTTGCGTGCGTTCCAGAGTGCGAAACGAACGATAGGCCAGATCGGGATCGCTGATACGAAAAATGCCACGCCCCTCGGAACCAAACAGAGGTTTGACTACGACATCGCCTCCCAGTTGCTCAAAATGTTGCATGGCCGCTTCGGAAGTTTCACAAACGGCGGTTGCCGGCACTGGTAATCCTGCTGCCGCCAGTCGCGAAGTTGTCAGATATTTGTCGACTGCGCACTCGATTGATCGCGGGCCATTAAAGACAGTCACTCCCTGGCGTTCCAATTGAGCGAGAAGATCCATCCGAAAGATAACCTGCTCTAATGAGCCGGGGGGCATCGTGCGGATGATCAGACAGTCAAACGGATTCAGTTTGATGCCGTTGCTTTCCACGCCGTTCTGAAAAAACTGTTCTGACTGGTTTTCTGTTAACAGAGAACTCAGGTCGTGGAATTCCCTATTAATGGATTCATGTCCTCGGGCGCTGGCAGCCTGACTGAGCTGCTTGCAGTACCAACTTCCCTGATTCCCCAGAATGGCGATCCGCACAAATTTTTTCCATTAACAAAAGTGCAAGCTGGAATTCAGAAACCAAAACTATTTTTCAACAGGCTGGTATTCATTTGACCGAACTGAAACACATTCCCTGTATCAAGGTTTTGAAAACTAATTACTGCAGGACTGAAGAAGCTGGGATCAATTTCATAGAAATCATGATTTGCTTCTTTGAAGACTTCGAGAAAGGGTTTGCCGAAGCAGGCTGCAGAATTAGAGGGAATCGAAGGACCAATTTCCTTAAGTGATTCATCATCGCCGGTGACCCATAGCGTGACTGCCCCTCCGTAGAGGATCGAATCATTGGTCCGTCCAATACCGGCCAGGCTGTCTTTGGCGACGGGGGCCAGTGGTGCCGTGCCATATCCTGCCTGGATTCGATGCACATCAAAGTCGCATTCGAACAGTTTATGCAAAGCCGTTTCAACGGAGCGGGAGATGACCTGGATATTTCCCGCAATACTCGAAGTGGGAGCTACCAGCAGGATGATATTATTCGGTTCGACTCCCGTGGCTTTGGAAATCATTTCAACAACATTCTCACCGGGCAGTGAATCGGCTTCGAGAACACCGACTGTTTTTTCAGGCGACTCACCAAACGCCAGAATCCGATACAGTTCTTCTTTTTCGGCTGCTGCCCGCATGGGACCGGATCCCATGGCAAAATAGTTATCGACATCAATTTTCCATCCCGCATACTGGCTGAGCAGGCAGGATTCCACAGCGTGATCGGTTTGAATCTGCAGGTAAGGCAGTGGCTGACCTGCCAGCGTTCCCGGAATGAGTTGTACATCAGCGAAATCAGACATACAGATTCGGGCGAGCATTAAACCGGCCTGAATTCCCGCGGGAGTTTCAATTCCACAATCAACAACGATGGCACCGTTTTCCAGCGCATGTGGAATGATTTTGAGTTCACCTGCTTTTGACAGCAGGCGTTCTGCCAGTTGGCATGCGCGATTGTTTAAAACACCGGTCATAATTATTTAATTCAATTCAGCAAGTTAAAAAAGGCGACAGATACGCGGGACAGGTTACAGGCAACCTACTTCTTCCATGATGCCTCTGGTTCGTTCAATCAGTTCGGGCGTGCAGGCCGGGAAGGGATGAAAGAGGGTGTCGTGTTCAATGACACCGCGTAAGCGCAGCGCGGTTTTCATGACTCCAATGGCATAACCGACTTTGATCGTGCCATCGGGGCAGACAAAGACTTCAAACAAGCGGACGATGGCTTCCTGCAGTCGAACTGCATCCTGATGGTTGCCGGCAGACACTGCTTCATAAAGTTGGACAAATATTTCCGGAGCGACATTGGCAAGTCCGGGAACGGTACCATCGGCGCCTGCCATCATGACTGCATGTACGAGCATTTCGGCTCCGGTAAACAGTTTCATTCCTTCCGGTTTACTGGAGACTAGACGATGGAAGCTGACGGCATCGCCGCTGGAGTCTTTGACTCCGATAATGGTGCCTTCTTTCCCCAATGTCATCAGGGTATCCATCTCAATTTTCACTTTGGTCATTACCGGGATATCGTAGGCAAAAATCGGAATATCGACCGATTCTCGAATCGTGCGATAATGAACCAGCATGTCCTGCTGGCCCGCGGGATAATAGTATGGGGGACAGACCACGATGGCATCGGCGCCTTGTGCTTTGGCGACTTTGGCCTGTTCAATAATTTGTTCGGTTCCCGGGGCGATCACTCCTGCCAGCAGGGGGACTTGTCCGTCAATGACTTTGACTGCGATCTCTGTGGCTGCTTGCCGATCGGCATCGCATAAAAGCGGTCCTTCTCCCGATGTTCCGAATAAAAAGATTCCATGTGCGCCCTGTTTCAGCATGAATTGGTAAACCGATTCAGCCGACGCGTGATCCAGTCTGCGTTCAGGCGTCAGAGGAGTAATCACCGGAGGAAGAACACCTTTAAGTTGTTCGGAAAGGTCGATGGTCATTTATCAGCTACCAAAAATCAGATTAGAAAAAGCAATGATGTGCCGTCATTTCAATGTTTGAGCCACTTTAAGTCATTGATTATTTTATACCAAACTCGAATCCAGGATGCGATGATTCAGAGGATTTGAGTACGGGAATCGGGCAGGCCCGTACGATGGAATGTCAATCTTGTTCGAATCGTGCGTATTGGAGGGATTTTACGGAATGTATTGAATGACCGGTATTCGAAGCTTACGGACAATCCTTAAAGGAGTGGGGCATTGTTCGATATTAAGAGAAAACCCGTCGCTCGACCGAAAAAAAACTGGAGAAAGGGTTCATCAGCCGGATATAATTAATAGACATGAGCAACCTGCATAAGATGACAATCTGTCTGGAGCATCAGTCTGTTGAAGATCAGGCCACCCCGTTTGGGATGGTTTGTCCTCAATGTAAGCATAGGCTCTATACGAATCCGCCTGAAGGCAACCTGATGAGTTTCTGGGAAAGCCAACCTGTGGCTTATAGTCTCAAACGTGAGCCTTGTTTCGCTTACACTCTGCGGTGGGAAGACTATCGTATTCGCTCGATCCATCTGCCCGAGGACGATCTGGTTACGCAGGAATCGCCCGAGATGGAATCCCATTCCTGATTTCTGCAGGATGGCATCGCTGAACTAATCAGATTCAGCGTCTTATGAAATCGTCAGTGCTTCATCTTTCAGATCCGAAACAAACATACAACCCGGGCTGTGTGTGATTGCAAAATCCAGTTTGGCTTGCATTAAAACGGCCTGAGGAGTCACGCCGCAGGCCCAGAAGACGTGAAGTTCTTCCGGTTCCACGGGAACGGCGTCACCATAATCGGGTTGTGCGAGATTGGTAATCCCGAGTTGCTCCGGGAATCCCATGTGTACGGGAGCGCCATGTACGGCTGGAAAGCGGCTGGTAATTTGAACGGCGCGAATGGCATCTGCAGGTTTAAAGGGGCGCATCGAAACCACCAGCGGACCGGAAAAGATTCCCGCTGGTTCGCATTGAATGGTGGTGCGATACATGGGCACATTCAGTCCCAAATCTATGTGTCTAACGGGTAATCCTGCTTCGATTAAAGCAGCCTCAAATGTAAACGAACAACCAATCAAAAATGAAACCAGATCTTCGCGCCAGAGATGGCTGATTTCAGTCGGTTCATCAATGAGCGTTCCCTGCTTCCAGACACGATAGCGGGGAAGGTCGGTTCGCAAATCGGCATCTGTCGCCAGCTTAGCAGGATAGTAGTCACCGGCTTTGGTAACTTCGAGTAACGGACAGGGTTTCGGATTCTTCTGACAGAACTGTAGAAAGTCGGATGCGTCCCGTTCACGAAGAATGACGAGATTCGCCTGGGCAAATCCGGAAGCCAGTCCCGAAGTTTGCCCGGTGAATTTTCCCGTACGACATGCTTGTCGAACTGATGCGCCTGTCTGTAATGAAGACCGATCCACATTCATGACACTTACTTTTCAGTAACGATTACCTCAGATGAGGTGATTTTTACATCCTCGAGTGGTCGGTCGCTATGATTGGTTTCGACATTTCCAATTTCCAAAACCACGGCTTCGCTATCGGCGTCACTTTTGCCGAACACCGTATAGGAATTGTCGAGATGCGGGACGCGTCCCAGGCAGAGAAAGAATTGCGAACCGGCCGAATTGGGATCATTCGTGCGCGCCATCGACAAAATTCCGGTTTCGTGTGGCAGATTGTTGAACTCGGCATCAATGGTATATCCTGGTCCCCCGGTGCCGGTTCCTTCAGGGCATCCTACCTGGATCACGAAATCGGGAATCACACGGTGGAAGATAATGTCATTGTAAAACCCAATCTTGGTCAGACCGATAATGTTGCGGCAATGTCCGGGCGCCACATCGGGATACAGGTCCATACGGATCGTACCTTTGGTGGTTTCGAAGACTACCTGATAATTGAATTTGTCGAAGTCAACATCAGCCAAAGCGGCATCAACATCTGCGCGGCGGTTTTCGGACACGGTACTTTTCCTTCTATGAATCGTAAATCATCAGTCAGGGATCTGATTTCTCAATCAAAAACATTATTGGTCACCTTAACTGAGCACAACGAAAATCACAAAGCAGAATTCGCTTATAAATTATAAATGTTATGAACCGGGTAATTTTTAACTTCAGTATCTCAAGACCTGACTCTATTGGCGTCAATCGGGGGCGGTGAACAAATTTTTGAGCTCGATCTTTGGCTATGAATCCTGTTTTCCAAATCCACCACCGCCGGGAGTCTTGATCGTCAAGATGTCACCGGCTTCGACTGAGATTGAGAACTTACCCCCCAACGATTCTACATCGGTCTGGTTTGCCTTTTGCAGTAGATTTTCACCAGTTTGTCCGGGCGCACCTCCTTCCAGTCCAAAGGGAGGATACGCTTCTCGTCGTTCGGAAATGAGTGAAATTTTCAAAGGTTTGAGGAATTCAATGCGTCGGAGAATTCCCGCGCCGCCTTGCTTTCGTCCTGCTCCTCCCGAACCTTTGCGAATCGAAAATTCATGCAAACGTACGGGGTAACGGCGTTCGATGATTTCTGCATCGGTGAGTCTGGTATTTGTCATGTGGGTATGTACGGCGTCGGTGCCGTCGCTGTCCTTTGTCGCGCCGCTACCACCACAGATGGTTTCGTAATAGCCGAAGGTCTCATCGCCGAAAGTCAGGTTATTCATCGTGCCCTGGCTGGCTGCCGCTTGCTTTAAGGCGCCTAGTAGTGTGTCTACGATTCGTTGTGATGTTTCCACATTACCGCCGACCATCGCTGCACATTCTGCTGGAGTATCGCGTTCGGGGGGATTCAGAAAACACTCGGGCAGAATAATTTTGATCGGCGATAACACACCACTGTTGAGCGGAATGTCTTCCTGAATCAAAGTGCGAAAGACATACAGTACTGCCGCATTTACTATCGCCCGGTTGGCATTCAGGTTTGTTTTCAGTACGGGACCGGTGCCTGTGAAATCAACAGTTGCTGAACTTCCCTGAATCGTAATTTGTACTGATAGCGGGGCGCCATTATCCAGATGATCGGTAAATGCATATACGCCATCCTCAATTTGTTCCAGCGCCAGTTGCATCTTCTTCGTCGCCGCCTGTTGAATATGACGCATATAAGCTTGTACGACCGGCAGGGAATAGCGGCTTACCAGATCATTCAACAAAGTCACGCCGCAAAAATTCGCGGCGACCTGGGCAGAGACATCTGCGAGGTTGTCGACGACAGAGCGGGTTGGAAAGGCACCGGAAAGCAGTAGCTCACGCAGTTCCTGTTCTCTTGATTCTCCGCGGTCAACCAGTTTGAAATTTCGAATGAGGGCCCCTTCATCGGCCAGTGTCTTTGAGAACGGGGGCATACTGCCGGGCACGATACCGCCAATTTCCGCATGATGGGCGCGACTGGCGGTAAAGAATAGCAACTCTTTTGATTCGGGGTGATGTACGGGAGTAATGACCGTTACATCGGGGAGGTGTGAACCGCCCCGATAGGGATCATTGGTGACATAGACGTCGCCTGGTGCGAGATCGGGGTTGTCGGCAATGATGCGCTTCACGGTTTCGCTCATGGCTCCCAGATGAACGGGAATATGCGGGGCATTCACCACCAGATCCCCGGTGGCAGAAAAGACAGCACAGCTGAAATCGAGTCGTTCTTTCACGTTTGTCGAAATCGATGTTTTTTGCAGGGTGATTCCCATTTGCTCGGCGATGGAAGCAAACAGATTATTAAAGATTTCCAGCATCACCGGATCGGCATCGGTGCTGATCAGTTCTTGAGCTTTCGCGTTCTTATCTGAGTGGCGAATCAAAGTTTCGCCGCGCGATAGTATTTCGGCGTCGAAGCCGGGATCTATGATGACCGTTGAAATCGGTTCGCAAATGATCGCGGGTCCGGAAATTTGATCGCCGGGCTGCAAATCTTCCCGCAAATAGACGGCGGATTGTTGCGATGTTCCCTGGAAATGCGTTTCCGTAGTTTCCAGAGGAGTGGGAACTCGCGAAACGATTTTGGATGCAGGCAGGTTTGGTTCTTCCATGCGTCCTACAATTTCCGTACGCATGGTGGTGACTTCGACAGCGCGTGCCTGATGAATGTAGCCGTAGAGCCGATGATGTTCCTGCTCGAAATTAGATAATTCATCCTGTCCTGACTGACAGCGAACCTGGATGGTAGCGTCTGTGCCCTGATAGCGCATTTCCAGTGAATGTTGTGGTTCGTCAATTCTCTCTGGCGGGATTCCTTCAGCGCGGACTTCTTCGCGAATACTTTGATCGAGTTGTTCAAATCGAGAATGCAAATCCTGTTTCAGTTCTTCAGTCCAGGGTTTGAGCACCGACTGTTGACCAAATCTTCTGACATCGGCCTGTCCGATACCAAAGGCACTGAGAATTCCTGAATAAGGGTGGATCAGGATTTCGCGAATTCCGAGTGCGCGTGCGATCGCGCACGCGTGTTGTGAACCGGCGCCGCCGAAACTGACTAGCACATAATCAGCGGGATCATAGCCGCGGGCTACGGAGATATTCCGAATGGCGCGGACCATATTGGCGTTTGCAATTTGCAGAAAGCCTTCCGCCAGTTCGAGAGGCGTATAGGTTTTTCCCATAGGTGAGGTGGCGATCTGTTGACAGAGTTGCGTCAGTCTCTGCTCGACCGCCGTTCGATCCAGGGCGAAGGGAAAGCGACTGGGGATGATTTTGCCGAGATAGAGATTCAAGTCGGTGACCGTCAAAGGGCCGCCTCTGCCATAGCAGGCGGGTCCCGGATTGGCTCCCGCACTCTCGGGGCCTACATGCAATTTGATGCCATCAAAGCCACAGATACTTCCGCCGCCGGCAGCGACCGTTTCGATGCTTAACATGGGTGCCACAATCCGTACACCCGCTTTGCGGGTTTCAAATTCGCGCTCATACATGCCATCAAAACGCGATACATCGGTGCTGGTGCCCCCCATATCAAAGCCGACGGATTTCGGAAAGCCGGCGACTTCTGCCACGCGCGAATAACCAATTACACCACCGGCGGGGCCGGAGAGAATACTGTCTTTGCCAACAAAGTGATCTGCATCGACCAGGCCACCGGCTGACGTCATCAGTTTCAGGCTGCAATGGTTCAGCGGTGTGCGAAGTTTTTTGATGTAATCTTTGAGGATCGGATTCAGGTAGGCGTCTACGACCGTTGTATCGCCGCGGGAGACGATTTTGATCAATGGCGAGAGGCGGCTGGAAACGCTGATTTCATCAAAGCCTACTTCTTGAGCGATATTGGCAACCAACTCTTCGTGTTCGGGGTTGGCAAAGGAATGCAGGAGGCAGATCGCCAGTGATTTCACACCCGTAGTTTGGAGTTCTTCAAGTTGTTTGCGAATGGTAGCGGGATCAGGGGTGACGAGTACACTCCCTTCTGCAGTGATGCGTTCATCGATTTCCACCGCCGTTTCGAATAAGGGCTCTGGTTTCTGAATCACCAGATCGAACAGACGGGGCCGGTCCTGATTGCCGATCAGCAGGACGTCAGCGAAACCTTTTGTTGTGATGAAAGCGGTGCGTGCTCCATTTCGGGTGAGCAGGGCATTGGTACCTCGGGTGGTTCCCAGCTTCACGCTGACGTTGGAGATCGTCTCCGATTTTTTCAAGCCGAGAATCCAGCGAATCGCCAGTACGGGGGCTTCTTCTCCTGATGCGAGTTCATAGCCGTCTGATTCTTTGACTGTACCGGGCAGGGAAGGTGTAAAGGTTAAAGCGCCCGTTGCTGTGTCAAAGGTCTTCACTTGTGCCGAATGAACGGATTGTCCCTCTTCATTCAGAAATTCGATCTGGTAGTCCTGCCAGAAGTCTGCCGGGTCTCCCTGACGAGAAGGGTCGACAATTGTGTCGGGGGTGGAAATTTGTTGAATTCGCCCTTTGGTAATACCCGAACTAAGAGTTTTAAAGGGAACGAACTCATTTTCTGGAGACCGCGCTATACAGTCCGTAAATGTCCCACCCACATCGATCCAGAATTCCCAGTTTTTACTGTTTTTTAAATCAGGCATTTCATCAAATATTTTGCTGGAGTTCACATTGTTCGTCTAGAATACGTTGATGTCTCTTCTAAAGACTATCGTATGAAATAACAGAACGAACGCGCAGGCACAACGAATGAATCTGGCCCTTTCAGGTGAGAATCTCACTTCGCTGCTATGCCATTTATTTTATAAGAAATTCTGTTAATACTTGAATTATGTGCACCGTAATCTATAATAATTATGCGGATGGTGGCAGGTTTTGCTGTAACGTCATCAGCTTCAAATCTAGATTCAAAACCCAAACTGTGTTCGCCTGGAACATCCCCTTCTCACAAATTGGAGAATACTTTCAATGAATAACTACAATCCTGATTATTACGAGCAGGACACAACGGCTGGCGGGGGCGGATTTGCCATTGATGCGATTGCTGCCGATCGCGCCACATTTATCCGCAAGACGTATGCCCATCTGGCGGGGGCGATTCTGCTTTTTATGGGGCTGGAATTCATTATTTTCAGCACTCCTGCGTTGCTGGAACCTATTCTCAGACTCTTTACTGGTAGCATGTGGTTGATTTTGATTGCCTTCTTGGGGGCGAGTTGGATTGCCAGTTCTATGGCATCCAGTGCGAAATCACTGGGAACTCAATACATGGGTTTGGGGCTTTATATCATCGCGGAAGCGATTATCTTTGTCCCGATCCTCTTCATCGCAAGTCAATTTGCCCCTGAAGCCCATGTGATTCCGGTAGCCGCGGTTATTACGCTTTGTATCTTTGGGGGATTAACTGCCTATGTATTTGTGACAGGTGCAGATTTCTCTTTCATGGGTGGATTTCTGACAATTGCCATGTTTGCCGCGATTGGAATTGCTATCGGCAGTTCATTTTTCGGATTTTCATTGGGGATCTTCTTTACAGGTGCGATGATCCTGCTGATGAGTGGTTTCATTCTGTATGACACCTCGAATATTCTGCATCACTACGAGACCAATCAATACGTGTCTGCTTCACTGGCTTTATTTGCTGCTGTTGCCACACTGTTCTGGTATGTTCTGCGGCTTGTGATGATGTTCTCATCCAACGACTAAGCGAAGCTGCATTCGGCAGACTCGCGAGACAATAAATGAAAAAGCACAGGCGAATTCATCTTCGCCTGTGTTTTTTTGTACCTGTTTTCGGCGTGTATTTAGCTGGGATAGAGTTTGCCTACGAATTCTTCGTAACCATTATAGGGCTGGGTATCGTAGCGTTTTTCGGTTCCCAGCATCCATTCGGTGCGCTGGCTCCAGCGGGGATGAGGGACTTTAGGATTGACGTTAGCGACGAACCCGTATTCATTCGGGTTTACCGTATTCCAGAATGTGGCAGGCTGTTCGGTTGTGAGTTTGATTTTGACAATCGATTTGCCGGACTTGAATCCGTATTTCCAAGGGACCACGAGTCGGATGGGGGCACCACTTTGTTTGAGTAAGGGGTTTCCATACAGGCCGGTCGCGATAAAAGCGAGGTCGTTCATGCTTTCTTCGATTGTGAGCGCTTCGGTATAAGGCCAGGGCCAGGTGCTTGGACCACTCGATTTCATATATGGGGCCTCATTCGGTTTGTTGAAGGTTTCGAACGACACATATTTGGCGGTGGCTTTTGGTTCGACGAGTTTCAGCAAACTGGACAGCGGAAATCCCGTCCAGGGAACGCACATGGCCCAAGTTTCTACACAACGATGACGATAGGCGCGTTCTTCAAATTTCATTTCTTTGTAAAGATCATCCAGGTCGAACGTGCGAGGCTTCTCACATTCTCCTTCAATGGTGACTGACCAGGGTGTGGTCTTAAAATCTTCTACGTATTTCCAGGATTCTTTGGATGTTGGCCCCGTGAATTCATAAAAGTTCGTGAACTCGACGGCTTCCTTTTCTACGGTTTCAGGACGGCCGTATTCGAAGGATTTATTGCGTGGGGCGGGATAAACGCTGCGAGATTCTTCAGGTAATGGTTCTACGGCACCCGCTTTTTCGATTTCCTCCTGCGTCGCCTGTTTACAACCGGAGAGCAAATCGGCAAAACCGGCGATTCCCAATCCATAACCCATGAACTTCAAAAACTCTCGGCGATGTGCTTTCCGATTCTGAAATACTTCGAATGGTGTATGTTCCTGCTCGGGAACATTCCAGAGTTTTCGGATCTTATGATTCATCATCAGTTCCTTTAGTCGGTCTTTATCACAGGGAACAATTTTAAGAGAGACTGGCGCGTCTTCAGTTCTCTTCGGGAGGAAAACCCCTTCTCATACGGTCATTCCGGGAGCCTTACTGCCAGTATAACCGTTAATATGTACGCAAAATAGCTTGTTTCAAGAATTGCATCAATCTTTATATCCTCTCTAAATCACCTCAATGACGAAGAAAGAAGTGATTGTTTACACGGAAAAGTCTGACTAGTCTTCTTGGCTTAACATATGGGGTGCGAAATCCGGTGTTAAGAAGACAGATCGATAACAAAGAGAATCTAATCATGAAATACGACATTGTTATTATTGGTAGTGGTCCTGCGGGACATAAAGCGGCGATTGCGGCATCGAAACTCGGGAAGCGTGTTGCCATTATCGAGCGCAATTTCCGGGGCATGGGGGGCGTCTGTCTGCACAAAGGTACGATTCCCTCGAAAACGATGCGTGAAGCGATTTTGTATCTCTCCGGATATCGGCATCGTGATGTATACAGCAAACGTTTTCGCAATAAACGCCGGATCACGATGCAAGATCTTAGACTCAAGCTGGCAGATGTCGCGGAACATGAACTGGAAGTGATTCACGATCAGCTGGAACGCAACGGCGTAGAAATCTTCATTGGAGAGGCCAAGTTCGCCAGTCCTCATGAAGTGGAAGTTTATGGCGAAACGGGACGGAAAACATTATATGGCGATCACATTCTGGTGGCGACCGGAACCAAGCCTTCGCGTCCTCCACATATTCCCTTTGATGGTAAAACGATCTTCGATTCCGACGAAATCCTTGATTTGAAAGAGATCCCCAGATCGATGATTGTTGTCGGCGGTGGTGTGATTGGGATTGAATATGCGATTATGTTCGCCACATTGGGAGTCGAAGTGACCGTGTTGGATGGCCGCGATCGATTGCTTGAATTCTGTGATCGTGAAATTATCGACGTCTTGACCCATCATGCCCGGTCATTGGGAATGATCTTCCGAATGGGCGAAGAAGTGGTGGGAATCGAGCGATTTTCCGATAGTATGGCAGCTGTCCAGACAGAGAGCGGCAAACGCCTGGTAGCCGATTCGGTGTTGTATACGGTGGGCCGTGTTGGTGATGCTGACGAATTGAATTTCGAGGCAGCCGGTCTGGAACCGGATGAACGAGGTCGTCTGTGGTGTAATGAAGAGCATCAGACATGGGTGCCGCATATCTATGGAGCTGGTGATATTGTTGGTTTTCCAGCGCTGGCGAGCGTTTCGATGGAACAGGGGCGGCGTGTTGTCTGCAATGCCTTCAATGAACCGTTTGAGGCCTTCGATATTATGCCTTATGGATTATTTACCATTCCCGAAATTTCGATGATCGGTAAGACCGAGCAACAGTTAACCGAAGAGCATATTCCGTATGAAGTGGGAGCCGCCCGCTATAAGGAAATTGCGCGGGGACAAATTTCCGGCGACCGTGAAGGGATGCTGAAGATTTTATTTCATCGGGAAACATTGAAGATTCTGGGCATTCATGTGATTGGCGAATCTGCTACGGAGATCGTGCACATCGGTCAGACCGTGATGTCGTTCGGCGGGACGATTGAATATTTCCGGAATGCGGTCTTTAATTATCCGACGATGGCAGAATGCTATAAAGTCGCCGCCTTTGATGGGTTTGAAAAAATGAGCCTGGATCGATTGTTCGAAGAATCCAAACTGCTCAATGCGAATTCCGAAGCTGCAGCAAATGCAGAAGCTGAGAAAAAGATACAAACTGTCTTGGACGAAAAGGAAACCGTGGAAACCGTTGAGGTCTAGCCTGTGTCCAGGTTTACTGTAACGTTTCCAAGGCCATTTGAAACGAGTATCTTGGCATGTAAGGTGCTATGGTTAATTGAGATTCGCTTTAGACGCTTCGTAGCCGCCGGAGTGCCTGATGGAAATCATCGGGTACTTCGGCGGATATTTTCATCGGCAGCCGAGTGACCGGGTGTGCGAATTCAATCTGTTCGGCATGCAAGGCTTGTCTGTTTATCAACTCCCGGTCAGCGAGCAGTCGTTCATCGTTGCCGTAAAAATCATCTGCAATGATCGGAAATCCTAAATCGGCCAGATGCACTCGTATCTGATGTAAGCGGCCTGTTTTTGGAAATGCCCTTATTAAAGCGTGCTGCGGTAACTGTTCCAGTACTTCAAAGCGCGTGTAAGCTGCTTTCGCGCGGAGCGCCTCCGGATGTGTCGTCATACAGACACCGGCTTGTGTAGGATGTTCGCCGATGGCGGCCCTGTTTTCGAACGTGTTCTGCTCGGGATTGTCACGTACGATGGCTAGATAAGATTTGCTGATTTGATTCTTTTGGAACTGAATCGATAAACCCCGATGTGCCAGATGTTCTTTCGCAACAATTAAAATTCCGCTGGTGAATTGATCGAGGCGATGCACGATGCCCGGTCTCAGTAGAGAGCGAATTCCTGTTTGCTGGTCCAGATGATGTTGTAATGCGTTGGCGACTGTACCTGAGAGAATATTTCCGGCCGGGTGCGCGATGATGCCCGGTGGTTTGTTAATAATCATCAACCAGGCGTCTTCAAACAGAATTTCCAGTGGCAGGGGTTCGGGATCGTAGGTTTTGTCGGGAGGTTCTACCAGTACGATGCTCACCTGCTGTCCGCGAAACACGCGCTGTAACGGGCTGGCTTGTGTGCCATTCACTTTCGCAAAGCCGGCTTGCACGATACGTTGCAGACGATGCGTCGAATAATTTCTGAAATGGCGACTGAGAAACCGATCGATGCGGACACCATTCAGGTATTCCTCGACAATCAGATCGGTTTCAAATGCAGTTTTCATAGAATCAGAAATCAGGGCAGAAATCAGGCTTTCGCGAGATCTCGGAGCACTTTGTGCAGGATGCCGCCATTGCGATAGTAATCTACTTCTACTGGTGTATCCACGCGACACTGTGTTGTAAACAGAATTTGTGAGCCATCTTCTTTGGTAGCGGTCACGCGAATCGTCTGCCCTGGTTTCAAGTTGTCATCCAGTTCAATGTCAAAGGTTTCTGTTCCATCCAGCCCTAGTTCATCTCGGCTTTCACCATCCCGGAACTGCAAAGGCAATACTCCCATGCCGACCAGATTCGAGCGATGAATTCTCTCGAATGAAGTCGCAATGACCGCTTTGATGCCTAGCAGAAATGTTCCTTTGGCAGCCCAGTCGCGTGAAGAGCCCATACCGTAATCACCGCCTGCGAGCACGACCAGTGGTGTGTTGGATGCTTTATATTGGAGCGATGCTTCATAAATGGAGGTCTGTTCGCCTGTGGGCAGATAGGTTGTCACGCCACCGCTGGTTCCGGGTGCCAGTAGATTTTGGAGTCGAATATTGGCGAAGGTGCCGCGTGTCATGACTCGGTCATTTCCACGACGGCTGCCGTAGCTGTTGAAGTTTTCGGGTGTCACGCCATTTTCCTGCAGATATTTTCCGGCGGGAGAATCGGCTTTGATTGCACCCGCGGGGGAAATATGGTCAGTGGTGACCGAGTCACCTACCGAGACGAGTACGCGTGCTCCGTTGATTGAACTGATGGGAGCGGGCGTGGTTGGCATATCAACGAAGAACGGGGGTTCCTGCACGTAGGTACTTTTTTCATCCCAGTCAAAGATGTCTCCATCGCCACCGTTGATGGCCTGCCATTCGGGAGAACCTTCTGTCGCTTTTCCATATTGTTCGCGGAACATTTCCGGATTCATCGAAGATTCCAAAGCTGCGCTGACTTCTGCTTGAGAGGGCCAGATATCTTTCAGGAAGACATCATTGCCCGATTGGTCCTGACCCAGCGGTTCGGTGGTCAAATCGATGTCGGTCGTTCCGGCAATCGCATAGGCGACAACGAGTGGCGGGCTGGCCAGATAGTTGGCACGTACGTCAGGGCTGATACGCCCTTCAAAGTTGCGGTTTCCGGAAAGCACCGCTGCAGCGACGATATCATTCTCATTGATGGCTTTGGAGATCGGAGCGGGCAGAGGACCACTATTGCCGATACAGGTCGTGCAGCCATAGCCGACGAGATTGAAACCGAGTTCATCGAGGTAAGGCGTTAAGCCAGCTTTTTCCAAGTAATCTGTGACGACACGGCTGCCGGGAGCCAGGCTGGTTTTGACCCAGGGTTTGCGCGTGAGCCCTTTTTCAGAAGCTTTCTTAGCTAAAAGACCGGCGCCGAGCATGACTGAAGGGTTGCTGGTATTGGTACAACTGGTGATGGCTGCGATGACGACAGAACCATCTTCAAGATCGAAATTCTGTCCGTTGTAATCGACTGCTGCCGAAGTTTCCGAAGGATCTGGCTTGCCGAAGGTTTTGCTCAGGTCACTGTGCCATTGTGATTTCATATCCGTCAGAGCAATTCGATCCTGGGGACGTTTGGGGCCGGCGAGTGAAACTTCGGTAGTGGAAATATCCAGTTGCAACTGACTGGTAAACCTTGGTTCGGGTGAACTATCGGTTCGGAAGAGGCCTTGTGCTTTGTAGTAGCATTCTACCAGATCGACTTCTGCGTCAGTGCGACCGGTGCGTCGCATGTAGTTCAGTGTTTCATCATCGACGGGGAAGAAGCCGATGGTGGCACCATATTCTGGTGCCATGTTTGCGATGGTGGCCCGGTCAGCCAGACTCATGTTTGATAAGCCGGGACCGAAGAATTCTACGAATTTGCCGACGACACCGTGTTCTCGTAACATCTGTACGATTCGTAGAACGAGGTCGGTTGCGGTGGCACCTTCAGGAAGTTTGCCACTTAGTTTGAAGCCTACGACTTCCGGAGTCAGCATATAAATGGGTTGCCCCAGCATGACGGCTTCGGCTTCAATGCCGCCGACGCCCCAGCCGACTACACCCAGTCCGTTGATCATGGTGGTATGGCTGTCGGTTCCTACGAGACTGTCGGGATAGGCTACGCCGTCTTTTGTGAGCACTGCCTTGGCCAGATATTCCAGGTTGACCTGATGCACGATACCGGTGGCGGGGGGTACGACGCCGAAATTATTGAGTGCCTGCTGTCCCCAACGGAGGAACTGATAGCGTTCCTGATTGCGTTCGAATTCTTTTTCGACGTTGTGTTGCAGGGAGAGTCTGGTGGCAAACTCATCAACCTGAACCGAGTGATCAATTACCAGATCGCAGGGAACGAGCGGGTTGATTTTTTGTGGATCGCCGCCCAGGC
>NZ_CALEMX010000378.1 GCF_937910335.1 uncultured Gimesia sp.
ATTCGAGCCTGGATCGATTCCTGGCTCAACCCAAATGGGAAATATCGGTTTAAATCATTGTTAGATGTTAATCCCTTACATTTCCCACCAAACTATATAGCGAGTTATTCTCATGAACGTACTCTCTCATTACTGTAAATCGATCTCACTCTCACTTCTGCTGTTTCTGCCGACGATGACTCTGGCCGCGGAAGCGCCGCAGATTAAAGTTGGCTTTGCTGAACGGGACATTACTCCTGAAATCGGGATGGAGCAGCCGGGCGGTTATGGAAAATCGTTCCATCGCTCTTTTCATGATCCGTGCAAAACGCGGGCAGGCGTCTTTGATAATGGCACGAATGTGGTGGCGGTGGTGAGTCTGGATGCGTTGTTTATTCGTCGCGTCACCGTGAATGAGATTCGAAAACGCGTGCAGGCCAAATGCAAAATTCCCGCGACATCAATTCTGCTGCACGCAACGCACTCTCACTCTTCGGGGCCGATGGGTATGATTCTGCCCGGCGAGTACGATCATGCTTCTGAATTTGTGCAAGAGCTGGCTTATAAGAAATCATCGACGGCTGATGCCGCCTATCTGGAAACGGTCGTTGATCAGAGTGTGGAAGCTATTTGCGAAGCTTACAAAAAACGAAATGCCTCCCAGTGTGGTGCGGGTGTGGGTATTGAAGAACAGGTGGCCTTTAACCGCCGGTTTTTCATGCGGAATGGTTTGTCCTTTACCCACCCGCGGCCCGGCAATCCCGATATTGTGAAACCCGCGGGCCCGGTTGACCCGGAAGTCGGCGTGATTGGCGTGTGGGATGAACAGGGAGAGTTAAAGGGCTGTATTGTGAATTTCGTGTGTCACGCCACCACGAATCCGGGTGGCATCTCGGCGAATTATATCTACTATGTTGAGCAGGTCATTCGAGGTGTGTATGGCAAAGATGCGATTGTTGTCTTTCTAGCGGGTGCTTCGGGGGATGTGACTCAGGTGGATAATCTATCCAAATTCTCACGGCGTCCGAGTGAAGAGTCAGCCCGTTTTGTGGGTGGTCGCGTGGGAGCGGAAGCGGTGAAGGTGCTGCTCTCGATGCCGCGTGGTAACTTTGAAACTATCGCCAGTAAAACCAAGATGCTGAAAATTCCGCGGCGTAAACCAACTCCGAAACGAGTGAAGAAAGCGATTGAGACCGTGAAAGCGGGACCGGCCAAGTCGAACGCCGTTGATTGGGTGTTCGCGAAAGAGACCGTACTGCTGGATGCCCGTTTGCAAAAGGAACCTGTGGCAGAAGTGGAAATTCAGGCGGTTCAAATTGGTCCCGTTGTTTTGTTAACCGACCCTGCTGAGTTTTTCTGTCAACTGGGTCTCGACATTAAAGCGGGCAGCCCGTTTCCGATGACGTTTCCGGTTTCGCTGGCGAATGGCTGTGTGGGATATGTGCCGACCAAGGAAGCGTTCGACAAAAACGGCGGCGGATATGAAACCCGACTGACAGGATACAGCAACCTGATCATCACCGCGGGTCCGCAAATGGTGGATGCGGCTGTGGAACTTTCGAAACAGTTAACACCCGATAAACTGTTACAACGGCCGGGGGCTCCTGCGTTTAGTAACAACCCCTGGGCGTATGGGAGTGTGGCACCGGAGCTGGAGTAACGGTTTAAGTTGTGGGGAATGTATACTGAATGGAGTTGATCGTTTTTGACTCAACTCTTTTACTACCACGAAATGCACGAACGACACGAAATTAAAACAGTGGCTAGTGCCGGGCATCAGGCTCGACTCGATCCGCTGTTTTATTGGTTTCCCGTTTTTGGAATCGTTGACTTCCCAATCCTATTCGGATAGGGCCGGTCGCTGAATAAAGTCATTAGGCTCGTCACTTGTATTTCCGATGCCAGTGAATTTGAAATTCTCGATGTAGACGATCCACAATCCTTTGGGGTGGAATCGCCCATTACACGCCTTGACCGCCTGGATGACGTGCTGATATCGCAATGCCATGTCGGCATCAATCGCGACTTCCAAGTCATTGATTATCGGGTTGCCCGGTTTGCCGATAATTTTCAGGATTTGGTGATTCAGCCCCTCGAATGCCTGATTGTCGTTTCCCAACTTAAGCGGTCCCAGCTGCAGCAACTTTAGTGAGCCGTCGGCGTTCGCCGTCAATCGCACCTTGATTTCAAAACAGTTACCATTGGACTGGGTGTTCCTCTGTGGTGGGACACGAATGAAAAACTCACGCGGGGCAGCGGATTTGGAATCTGACTCTGGCATGACCAGTCGAACTTTCTCAATTCGGTTGACCCCTTCTTTCGTTTTCTCGTCATGACGACCGGCGCATAAAGCGATTGCGCGATGGACAAACTCAAACCGGAGCTGTTCGTCGGCGTCGATATCAACCATCCATTCGCTAGCCTCTGCTCTCGCCTTGTTCTGAGCGAATTCGGCAACGGCACTTTCGAATTGTCGAAATGAGTTGTCGTCATTGCCAATGTTCTGCCGGTCGAGAGTAACCTGTTTGAGACTGCCGTCCTCGTTGGACGCGAGGTGCAACTGCAATGGCCCATCGGGTTTGTTGAATTCAGCCGGGTCGCACCCCATGCAGGCCAATAGCGAGAGAATTGCTAGACATCTCAATTCAGCGTGCATGCGTGTCCTCTTTTGGATATCGGCTGACATCGAAACAGGCTATTGATGCTCACAGCGATCATCATTAGCCGGGATTTCTCATATGGGTTGAGCCTGGAACCGATCCAGACTCGTATCCTTCGCGATTGTAACACCAGCACCTCTCCAAAGGTTAATGGGAGTGTAGATTTTTCGACATTTTTTCCGTCTTCCAGGTCGAAGGAATATCGTTACCGGTAAGGCAATCCGTCAATGTCAGTTCGATGCGTGCATGTGTCGATGGCTGCAATGTAAGAAAAGCTTGAACTCGCAAACAGTGTGCAGTAGACTCATTGTAAAGTTATCGATTGGGGCAGCCTGCCAGTGACCGGTTTTGACGAACGGTTATCGCTTAGCCTGATGTCAGCGCGTGAAAGCTCGTTTGCAATTTACACAAGGTCGAACAGATGAATACAGACCGTAGAGAGTTCATTAAGCTCACAGGAGCGGCGGGGGCAGGACTGATTGCACTCGGTGGTATTTCAAATCAGACCAAAGCGGCTCTTCCTTCCGGCAACCAAAAAGAAGAAACAGACGCCGGTTTCATGACTGAGTTGTTTCTCGACAACGAGATGATCGAAGTCACGCCGGGGGTATCGCGCAAACTGCATCAGCCAAAGAAACATTTATTGAACCCGGTGGTCCGCTGTGATCGCTGGTGTGATGGGAATATTATTCAGCCCTATACCACAATGTACGACCCGGAGGATAAGCTCTTCAAGATGTGGGCTCGAACTGGCAGCGGTCTGAAGTCAAAGTTCCTGGATGGTCACTCTGCGTACATGTGCTATTTCACTTCAAAAGATGGGATCCATTGGGAGAAACCCGATCTTGGCTTGATGGAGATTGCAGGTCGGCGCGATCATAATATTATCTTTACGAGTGATTCGGTTTCCGCAGCGCCCGCGGCAGGATTCCAAGAGAAACAGAGCTTTGTTGTGCCAACTCAACCTGCAAAGCCTCAGGGAAAGAAGGCCTTCTTCTGGGGAGTGAATAAGCATCCCAACCCGCGCAATGCCAGCGAGAAGTTTGTCGCCCTGGCGATTGTTCAAGATCATCGGCGCGGAGCACATATTGTGACGTCGCCCGACGGCATCCACTGGTCATGTGCCAGCGCTCCCTTCTGGCAGACGCCGAATGATGTCTCCGGGAAGGGAGACGATTGTCTGATGCATTTGATCTATGATAAAGCGAAACAGAAATGGGTTGTGTATCGCCGCATCATTCCGGAATTCAGCGAACGAATGATCGCAAACGAGGCTGACGGTGATCGGCGGGCCGTCGATCGTTACTATCGCTCTTATGCCTACGCTGAAAGTGATGATCTGCAAAAATGGGAGAACCATCAATTCATCCTTAGCATGGATCCAGATGATCCGCCCGATACCGAACTCTATCAATTCGGTTGTCATAAGCTCGGGCAGACATATATCGGTTACATGAGTGTGTTTTATCTGCGTTCGCCGCAACCGATTAATATTCATCTCGCGACAAGCCGCGATGGAATTAACTTTACGCGCGTTTGTCGAGGGGAGCCATTTATCCCGCACGGATCGCTGGGCTACTACGATTACATGGCGATGGCTTGTTCCCAACCCGAACCGATTATTGTCGATGATACGGTGTATCTTTATTACGCCGCACTCAACTATCCCCATAATGCGGCGCAGGCTCAGATTGGGCCCGAGGTTCTGCATTGTGGTGCGGCTCTTGCTACTTTCAAGCGCGACCGGTTTGCTTCGCTTGAAACAAGTGATGTCGATCGGGGTCCGTGCCGGGTTGTGACGAAGCCGTTTACCGTGCGGCACCCCAAGTTGTTCCTTAACGCTGCTACCTGGATGTCGGGATCGATTCACGTGGAGGCTTTAACGGATGACTGGCAGCCGAT
>NZ_CALEMX010000379.1 GCF_937910335.1 uncultured Gimesia sp.
ACGAAATTTAACACGGCGTACTCTGTTAGGGAAATCGGCACGTGGTATCGGCGGCGCGGCTTTGGCAAGTCTGTTATACCCGGAGTTATTCACTCAGAGTGCTAACGCGGAGTCTGAAACGATTCCTGATGGTGTGAAACAGATCGCCCCTAAAGCAAAACGTATCATTTATTTGTTTCAGTCAGGTGGTCCTTCGCATGTGGATCTGTTTGATTACAAACCAATTATGCGTAAGCTGCACGGCTCAGATCTGCCTGATTCCGTGAAAGGGACTCAACGTGTGACGGGGATGACTGCCCGACAAAAGTCATTTCCGGTAGTGGCACCGTTCTGGGAGATGAAACAGTGTGGTGCTCATCAAACCTGGGTTAGTGAACGTCTGCCTTATACACAAACGATTGCAGATGACATTACGATTCTCAAATCCGTCAACACCGAAGCAATCAACCATGATCCCGCGATCACATTTATCAACACGGGTACACAGCAGATTGGTCACGCCAGTCTGGGGTCGTGGTTGAGTTATGGTCTAGGAAGTGAAAATGAAGATTTACCCGCTTATATGGTAATGCTTTCTCAGGGAACCGGCAAAAATCCGGGGCAGCCTTTGTTTGATCGCTTGTGGGGTTCCGGCTATCTGCCTCCCAGTCATCAGGGAGTGAAATTACGTCCTGGCTCCAGCCCGGTACTATACTTATCGAATCCAGCCGGTATTGATCGCAAACAAAGGCGCAAGTTATTGGATGATCTGGCGACATTAAATCGAGGGCAAGCCGAAGAAATTGGTGATCCGGAAATTCAGGCCCGCATCAATTCATACGAAATGGCGTACCGAATGCAGACATCGGTACCTGGTCTGATGGATCTATCCAGTGAAACTCAAAAGACCTTTGAGATGTATGGACCTGAATCGCGTAAACCGGGAAGTTTCGCCGCCAATTGTCTGTTGGCGCGTCGAATGACAGAGCGTGGCGTACGGTTTGTGCAACTCTTCCATCGCGGTTGGGATCAGCATGTGTCACTCAAACGACAGTTGCCGAACCAGTGTCTTGATGTCGATCAACCTTCTGCTGCTTTGGTTAAAGACCTGAAGCAACGTGGCTTGTTAGACGAAACGCTGGTTATCTGGGGTGGCGAATTCGGACGCACGGTTTTCAGCCAGGGGGCTATCGGCAGCCCGAGTGCCGGGCGGGATCATCATGGCCGATGTTTCTCAATTTGGATGGCAGGTGGTGGAATCAAACGTGGTTTTGAATATGGCAAAACTGATGATTTCAGCTACAACGTTGTTGAGAATCCGGTACACATTCGAGATATGAACGCCACAATCCTGCATTGTATGGGCATCGATCATCGGCGGCTGACATTTAAATATCGCGGTCTCGATGCACGGCTCACGGGGGTTGAAGAAGCACATATCGTACATGATATTCTGAGCTAGTTGTCTTTAGTAAATTATTTTATTGAGGGTTCAAGTCTCAATTCTTTGGTACGGGCCAGTTGAGGTGCTTGTGCAAGAACTCGTAAGAACCCTGTTCATGAATGGCATGAGGGCCCGCGATGTATTCGATTTCAGCTCGGTCTCCGATCTTGAGCTGTGCCTGATATAAAAACCGAACCTTGGCATATTCCTGAGCGACGCGATCATCGGGTTCAACACCATCAAAGTGTCCGCGTTCCACCATAAAAGGGCGAGGGCAGATGAGCGCAGCCATTTCCGCATAGTTAAAAGTGCCCCCGAGGTTCCATTCAAAGATCTCATATTCTCCCTTGTTGACGTAGCTGTAACGTAGCGAGCGTTTGTCTGTGGCGGCGTTTTTCCAAACCCACTCACCAAAATCTGCAGAGCAGATTGATAATGCATAGTTCTTGACCAGAGGGGGAATACGCATCGCAGATTTACCACCATACGAAATGCCATAAAAGCCGATGCGTTTACTGTCAACAAAAGGCTGTTTGGATAACCAGTCAGTGATCTGTTGATGTTGAGGTACAGCAACGGAGAACAATGTACGTCCGATAGATTGTGCTTTGAACTGCAGCGTTCGAAAACGGTCAAACAGAATATAAGGATTCTGAGGAGCAAAAGTGATAAACCCCCGTTCGGCAAGGTGGGTTGAGAAAGATTTATAGGCTCTGTATTTATCCTCAGCTACTGTATGCCGCGGACGACCTTCAAGTCCATGTTGACAGACAACCACCGGCCGTTTTTCTGAGCCATCCAGCTTCAGATCTTTGGGCAGAGTTAGAATACCATAGGCTGTTACATCAGGGAACACATCCATCTCTACTTGGTAGCTGACTGTTTTGGGACCCACCTGGTATTTCCGAGTGCGGGCATTATCGGGCAGGAGATCAATGACAAATTCACCGATCACATCTTTACTGAACTTTTTCCGATAGGCATCAGTCGATTTTTCAAAATTGACCAGTGAATCCGTTTTAAGATCCTTCATGAATGCGATGCGTGATTCATATGCGAGTTGCAGCAATCGTTGGTTATGCCGTTCGATCTCTGCCAGTTGATCATCGTGTCGTTTGCTGGCAAACTCGCGTGATCTCAGCTTCAGCGGTTTGATTACTGTCTTTAGCGAGGATTGCGGATTCAAAGAGTGAATAAACGCCTTGAGTAAATTTGAGGAAACTGCAGAATCGGATTCAATCAGTGTCAGTGTCGGTTTTTCCGGTTGCAGGTTCTCGACAAAACTTTGGGCAAGGGAAAATTCTGTTTTGATTTCCTTTTTATCGGGAATGAGTAATTTACCCGGTTTCCCTTTTAGCTTGGTATAACGATCTTCAATCACTTCCAGTTCGCCGTTAGAAGTTGTACGAAATCCGTATTTTGGATACTTGCCATGTTCGATGATCAGCGAGCGCGGTGCTACCAGACTCGCGATTTCTGCATCGCCAAGTGAATTGAGCAACCCAAATACATTTCGGTCTGCAGGTTCCTGCCAGAGGTTTTGTCGTGATGCGAAGTAACCACAAACGGCAGCACTATCGATGCGTGAATCCAGGGCAGCAGCATACAGGGCCAACCGTCCCCCTTCTCCCCAGCCAATTACACCAACCGGGCGTTTATCTCCTCCATTTGTTTGTTGCAGGATGCTGACTGCTCCCATAATCTTTTGAGTTTCATATCCAGCCAGAGTGCGGCCGAGTTCAAAAGAAGGGCGATGTGCCCATTCCCGGTTACTCATTTTCCATGTGTTCATTTCACGATTGATTAAAGTAGGAATGAGGACCCGAAAACCAGAGCGAACCAGTTGTTGAGCGTATGAGGTATTTGGCTTTTCGGATGATACAAGATCTTCCGGAACTTGATCCGCTTCCGGGACGGCAATGATATCGCCCTGAATATTTCCATTCGGAACCAATAAAAGTCCGGCGCCATGCATATCTTCCAGGACGGGCCAGGTCACTTCGTGAATGGTGAAATCCTGAGAAGAATGATTGGTTTTATCGCCTATATAGGAAAAGCGTCCAGAAACAAGCGGATCGGTAAGCCCCAACATCGCGGAAAGATCTTTTCTGT
>NZ_CALEMX010000380.1 GCF_937910335.1 uncultured Gimesia sp.
GGAAAACGTAATATTACGACGGTGCCTCCCCAGGCACTGGCGATGATGAATTCCCCCTTTATTCGTAAATTATCTGAAAAATTTGCAAAACGAGTTCGCCCCGATGGCAAAAAAAGCCTGGATCAAACTGTAAACGATGTTTATACCATTGCACTTTCAAGAAAACCGAGTTCGGATGAACAACAGCAGATGCTGAAATTTATTCATTATCAAACAGAATCTTATGGTGAAAATCCTAAAGCAGGTGAATTGGCGGTCACAGATTTCTGTCAACTTATTCTTTGTATGAATGAGTTTGTGTTTGTTGACTAGTGAAGTGTCATTTTTGAATTTTGGGGTGATCGAGATCACGGGAGTGCGACAACGTAGCACGTAAACAACACTCCTGGCCCTCAGTTCCAAGCTTGACAAAGTACTAATCGTAAATAATCGGTGGCTGAATATTTAATAGGAATGTAGAAACAATGAGTAAGCACACTCCAGAAACTATGGGCAGGCCTTTCGATTTTCGAGCGCGAAGATCATTTCTTAAAAACGCAGGTTTAGGTTTTGGAAGTCTGGCGTTAACGGGTTTGTTAAAAGAGCAGGGTGTTCTGAATGCAGCTGATTCAGCTGAAAAGGGCGTATTGCAAGTTAAGCAACCTCACTTTGCACCCAAGGCAAAGTCAATTATCTGGTTGTTTATGCCGGGGAGTCCTTCGCAGGTTGATACGTTTGACTACAAACCAATGTTACAGAAGAAAAGTGGAGAAAAACTGGAAGGAGCAGATCCTAAAACCGGATTTTTTACCACGAGCGGAAAGTTGCTCAAATCACCTTTCAAGTTTAAGCAACACGGCGAATCGGGAGCCTGGGTCTCTGAGATCTTTCCCAACGTTGCCAATCACGTTGATGATATGTCGTTCATTTACTCCTGTTTCTCCCGCTCTAATAATCATACACCCGCCATGTTGGAAATGAATTCAGGAGCGTTCTTACAAGGTCGTCCTTGTATGGGTTCCTGGTTAACTTATGGATTGGGAACGGAAAATTCAAACCTTCCGGGTTTTGTAGTCATGCATGGTGCAATGCCACGTGGTGGAAACCCGATTTGGGCGCCCGGGTTTTTACCCAAAGTTTATCAGCCGACTGCCATTGATGGCAGAAGCACCGTACCAATCTCGAATTTATCTCGTCTCCAGACAATGACAGATCGACAACAAAGAACTCAACTGGATTTGTTGCGACAGATGAATGCAAAACACCAGGAATTACGGCCACATGAAGCAGACCTGGCTGCACGTTTGGAATCATTTGAACTCGCTTATCGCATGCAGACGGCAGCACCTGAGGCACTGAATGTAAAAGATGAGTCTCAGGCGATTCAAAAAATGTACGGAGCGGACCAGAAAGAAACCGAACTCGTCGCGAAACAATGCATCACAGCCCGAAGAATGGTCGAACGTGGAGTCCGCTTTATACAGATCTACGCTGGCACCAATGGCGGCGGCGGTGGAGTTGCCGATGTTCCCTGGGATGGACACAGTGATATCGGCCTGAATCATCGCATTGCTGCCAAGTCCGTCGACCAGCCGATTGGTGCACTTCTGGCTGACCTGAAATCGCGCGGTCTGTTAGACTCAACACTGGTTGTCTGGGGAGGCGAGTTTGGAAGAACTTCCGATTCACAGGGAAGTAACGGCCGAGATCATAACCCGAATGCCTTCACCATGTGGATGGCTGGTGGCGGAATTAAAGGGGGCGTTCAATATGGTGCCAGTGATGATTATGGTTACAAAGCCGTTCATAATCGCGTGGGCGTCAATGATCTACATGCGACTTTACTCCATCTCATGGGCATTGATCATATGAAATTGACCTATCGATTTAATGGTCGCGATTATCGTCTGACCGATCTGGGCGGGGAATTGATCAAAGAAATCATTGCCTGATATCGAATGGATAGCATGTACCACGCAGTCGCAGTTTAAATTGATCTGGTAGTAGATTACGCCAGTATTTCTTTCACGATTCGTGGATGATTACCCACACCCGTCAGGCGTTCGTTCAATCCATTTCGTGAAATGAAAAGTTCTTCATGGTTTAATCCCAGAAGATGTAACATGGTGGTGTGCCAGTCGGGTACGCTGACACGATTTTCTACCGCAGCAAATCCGAGTTCGTCCGTCTCGCCCCAGACGAAACCTTTTTTAACACCACCACCTGCCATCCAGGTGCATAACGCGTTCTTGTTATGATCACGGCCCGATTTGCGTTCATCTTTATTCGCAGCAAGTTGAGCGATCGGCAGCCTTCCCATTTCACCACCCCACATCACAAGCGTCTCGTCAAGTAAGCCGCGTTGTTTTAGGTCTTGTAGTAATGCAGCCACCGGCTGGTCGGTCCGTTGGCAGGCTGTTTTCAGATTTGCAGCAATGGCGCTATGAGTATCCCAGATCTGGCTATTGATAAATAATTGAACGAAACGCACGCCCCTCTCAACGAGTCGTCGCGCAATTAAGCATCGCCGACCGTAAGATTCTGTGATGGGCTGATCAATGCCATACATCTTTTGCGTTTCAGCGGTCTCCTGAGAAAGATCAAGCGCATCAGAGGCGGCAATCTGCATTCGCGCAGCCAGGGCATAAGTGGAAAGGCGTGCTTCCAGTTGATGATAATGCGGACGTTTTCGGTGATGAATTTGATCTAAGCGTGTGATCAAATCGCGTTCGAGTTTAGAAACTGCTTCGGGTTGTTTGTATCCGGGTTTCAAATTTAATACAGGCGAACCAGTGGCACGAAATCGGGTTCCCTGATGTTGTGCGGGAAGAAATCCTGACTGCCAATTTTCAATCCCGTTGACTGGTAATCCGCGTGGGTCATCTAAGACAACATAAGCGGGTAAGTTTTTATTCTCGCTCCCCAATCCATAAGAGACCCAGGCCCCTAATGCCGGGTGCCCGGTAAATTCGCTGCCAGACTGAATTTTGTAGATCGCGGGCTCATGAGTCAAATTAGTTGTGTACATTGAACGAATTAATGTGATTTCATCCACTTGCTTTGCCAAATGAGGCATCGCATCAGAGATCCACATTCCAGAGTCGCCCTGTTTTGCAAACTTGAACGGACTGCGCATCAAGGCGCCAGCTTGTTCAGGGAATTCTACCTCGCCTGCAATTTTATCAAAGTGCTCCTTCCCATGAAATTTATCTAACAAAGGCTTAGGGTCAAATAAATCCATCTGACTCGGTCCACCATTCATGAATAAATGAATGACTGATTTCGCGCGTGCTTTGTGATGAGGTCCAAATTTGGAAGTTTCCTGATGAATGGCTGATTTTGTATCTGCATATAAGTCTTGCTGGAGAAGCGAGGCTAACGCGGCTCCCTGAACTCCCGTCGAGACCTGCTGGAAAAAACTGCGTCTTGGAATTTTATTATCAATTGAGTTTTCATTTAACATGCGACAACTCTTTATGTTTAACGATTTTTGTTTTTGCGTGTTCTTGGTCAATCGATATATTGAAACTCTGCCAGATTGAATATGGCATGGCAGTAATTTTCGAGTGATTTTTGTGCGTACTCGTTTGAATCTTTGCTTTCAGGATTGGACGCTTTCCATTGTTCAGCCA
>NZ_CALEMX010000381.1 GCF_937910335.1 uncultured Gimesia sp.
TTGATTGCTTGATTGCTTGATTGCTTGATTGCTTGATTGCTTGATTGCTTGATTGCTTGATTGGTAAACGTTCCGGAAGACCAATTCTTACAACTTATGCTGAAATCGCTCGATCTGCGGAAATGAGGTCGGAGGGACTTGAACCCCCACCTGCCTGGTTAAAAGCCAGTAATGCTACCATTACACCACGACCCCAAATGGGAGAGGGGTGCTTCCGTTTATAACGCTGACTATGAGACATTGTTTCTGTTCCTTAAATTATGATTCAGTGCTAAAAGTGACCCGTGCGGGATTCGAACCCAACCTCCTCGGCTTGAGAAACCAATGACCTCACCAGAAGTCCAACGGGCCATACTCAGTACGTACCTTGATCGCCATGCATACCAACATGCTGTTTTAACCTTGATACGAATTTAATGATTGTGATGAAGACACGAAAAAACCCGCTGCCTTGCGACACCGGGTGAGGTTGATTCTGTGTAAAATCGACCAGGCATCACAAGCGCAAAGGTTTTGCGAGCAGATTCTCTGTCGGGAGACCGACATTCAAATCGCTATTCAGATAGCCATACAGATCGATTGACCACAAAATTGTAAACATGAGATGATTCCGTTGATTGATTTCCAGAGTTAAATAACAGTCTGCCTACATAGAGACCAGACTCCGGAATTGGTTCGCGCTTTTTTGAAAGATTACAGAATTCAGATGCATCAACCGCCACATTTATTTCATCTTTTTATGTTTTCCACTGAATTTTCTTCAAAAGATTTCAAGGCAGTCAGGGTTTAATACTTCTTGTAAACCTTTGACAATTCCAATAGTTCTTTCAGATACGCGGCGGAATGTTCAATCACTGCGTTTTTAAAAACTTCTCCCTTGGCGGCAGTCGCCTGTGTGGGATGCCCCGCATGACCTTCTCCCGATGAAAGCGTATGCATCGACCACATATCCTGCAAAGGTGCTTTAAAATGAGGAGTCGGATTATCAATCCGTTCGTCACGCACATGCTCCGCATTCAGTGCCAGCATCAACGAAGTTTCCACATCGCCGCAATGGACTTCAAAGCCACGTGCAAAGGTATCGTAAATTTCTTGCGGCACTAATTCCCACGGATTGAGATAAAACAGTTGGCACTTCTGTTTCTCGCAATTTAATTCTCGAATGATGGGTTTCAGAATAAAATTACCGCCATGCCACGGACAGACGATTAAATGCTGAATACCTTCGGACTCCAGAGAATTCCAGATATCCCGAATGATGGCACGCATCGTGAGCGGTGTAAAACTGACCGTTCCTTTAAATCCCGTGTTTTCTTCAGATGAAGAGATCGGCAATGTAGGCAAGAGATAAACATGCCCCGGCCAATCTAATTTTGATAACATTTCTGACGAGAGTGCGTCGGCCAATATCGTATCAGTCGCCAGCGGCAAGTGACGCGAATGCTGTTCGGTCGCACCTATGGGAAGAAATGCCAGATTCGGTTTCAGTTCATCCAGTTCAAACGCGGTATTCTGATCATTTAATATTTGCATTGTGATCCATTCTAATTTGATTTAAGTCGATCTACGGGTCTCAACGCTGCATCAACTTTCGAACTTGTTGGGCAATTTTTTCACTGCCCATGGAGGGCTTGAATTCTTGAATCGGTTTCCCGTTTAAGCCTGTCAATGTTATGAACGCGGTTTCAGAGCGACCATCTATCAACGGAGTAAGATGTAGCTGATTGATTGCCTGGTCCGTTTTTTGGCGAGAGGCGGCATCGCCCAGGTTAAACTCGACAAACTCCAATGGTGTATCATCCAGAGTCTCTTCCAGCTCATGATAAACGATTCCCGTCGCACGACAATGCGGACATGCATTGCTATGGCTGCGAAAGGCAACAAGACGGTACGTCTCCGAAGATCCCGCTCCCTTTTCATCTGTCACATTAACTGTTTTCTGATCTTTCCTATCGTCGTCCATCCCAATCAAGGCACCAGTCATATTTTGTTCGGAGTTGATTATTTTCTCAGGTGAGTTCTTAAATTTGGCAACAGGCTGATTCTCCGATGAGCTATTTAAAAGTAAACCGATCGTGAGTACAATCATCGCCGCCAAACCTATCGACGCGCCAATGGCAATCTGCTTCCACCGTCGTGCCGACGCTGCAAACTGTCCGGCATCAAGAATCTGATCAACCAGCTCATCATCAAGATGAAAACTTCCATAGTGCTCTCGGATTTCTGATTCGTATGACGATTGATTCATTTTGTCCTCAGCATCTGATTCGGATCGTAACGAGTGTTGAGCCGTTTCTTGGAACGGGACAGCAGACTTAAAACAGTCCCGCGTGGTTGATTGGTCAATGTGCCAATCTCCTCCGCGGTGTAACCTTCCATACAGTTCAAGAATAATACTTCGCGTTCTTCAGGACGCAGACAACTCAGCATTTCCGCAAGATCAATCTTTTGATCAACAGCACGAGTATGCGAAGTTGATTCATCAGCGATGGAACTTTCCACGACTCGTTCTTCTGAAATCTCACGATGTTTACGTAAACCATCGTAAAACAGATTTCGAACGGCCATAAACAAGTAGCTCTTACCTACCAGTGTCCCCTGACGACGTAATACCTGGAGACAAGCCTGCTGAATCAGATCTTCGGCATCGTGCCGATTATGCGCGAGTGACAAGGCATAACGATACCCCGAATTGATTAGCCCTCGATCATCAATACGTTGATTCAGAGATCGGTTCAATCCTGAGTTCCTTGACTTGGGGCATACGAATACTCACGCGTGCCAAATAATGCTCTTACATCGCTTGTAATATTTCCGGGATGTTTCCGGGTGATCTCGAACGAATCCATTCAGGTTACAAACGAGAAAGCCTTTTGTCATGGATGATTTTCACAAGGATCCCATTTTTCTCAAGATTGATGCAATCAAACTGAGAGAATCAACGTTTAACTATATACACCGTATTTCAATACCATCTTCGCTCGGAGATTTTACATGTCAACTCGTGCTTTGACGCTGCTCGTTGTATTTTGTTATTCGAATCTATCAACCAGCCTCCTGACTGCGCAGACAGGTAATCGAAACCTGATACCAGCCCTGGATCTGAAAACAGCAACCGTCTCGGGAACCTGGACGAAAACAGAGGGAGAACTGAACACAACCGAAAAAAACGCACGTCTGATGCTGCCCGGAATTCTATCTGGCAGTTATGCATTGACAGTAGAATTCACGCGAAATTCCAAACAGGACTCTATCGGTGTCATCCTGCCGGTTGGCATGCGTCAATGCCTGTTTAACTTGTCAGCGTTTAAAGGCGAAGCACACGGAATTGGCCTCATTGATGGGAAGTTGGCCCGTGATAATCTTACAACAGTCAAACCCGGTACATTAAAAAACAACCACCCCTATCGCTTGCTCATCGAAGTCGATCTCAAAAATAATGTGGCCTCAATTTCCTCACAACTGGATGGCCGTCCGTTTCTGAAATGGAGTGGCAATCCGAAATCACTCTCGATGTTTCCAGCCTGGAAACTACCGAAAACAGATCAGGCCGGCCTCTATACAAATTGTGATGTCACTTTTCATAGTATCACTATCAATCGACTCGATCCTAAAATGCGAATGATAAAACCGGTTGCGTCTCCTTCTAAAAACAAGCTCAGCGCACCATCCAAGGGGCCAGTCTTATATTACGACCTCACACATGGCGAAAAACCTGCCGGGATTTTGGAGAAACTGGGACAGAATCAAAACTTTTCGATTCAGTCCTCGACGAAACCCATCACCGCCGACTCACTTCAAAATATTCGACTACTCTACCTCCGCGGCCCTGCGAAATCTTTCACACCCGCAGAGAAAAAAACGATTATTGATTTCGTTCGCAATGGTGGCGCACTGATGCTAATGATGGATGAAGAACGACGCATGCCTTTGAAAAAAACGGGGGTTAACGATTTACTCACGCCATTTGGAATGGAACTAACAGACGATACTGATTATCTGCATAACTGTGGTGCCATTGCAAAAGCAGGAAAAATCAACAAAGCAGATCGTGAATTACCCTTCAGTGGCGGCAGAGCAGTCAAAGGAGGCACACCATTCGGCTTTCAATTAGACCAGGAAGGAAATCCCGCACAAACCTTTGCCGCTTACCAGCAAATTGACGGCGGTGGTAAAATCGTCGTTTTGGCAGAAGGCATGGCCTCCGCATTCATGGGAACAAAGGAGGGAATCCGCCTCAGTGGCGTCCCACGGAACCCGGCCAAAACAACCTACTGGGGAAAAGACAGTGAAATCTTCATGAGCGAAGTTATTGCATGGTTGATGGCTGGTAAAAAGTAATCTGTTCCTGATTTTTTCAAGACCGAAATTAACAATGGCAAATCAAAAAATAATTTCAAAACAGATCAGAATGAGTTGTGGTTTGATATCATTGCTCGTTGTCTTGACAATCACCAATGCAGTATCAGCTACAGATTATTATGTTGCAACAATCGGAAGCGATAGCGATACTGGTTCTCAATCTCAGCCCTTTCAAACAATCGCACGTGCGTTAGCCGCGGCTCGTCTTCCAGGTGATAATGTCATCGTGCGAGAAGGCATCTACCCACAGTCACGGACATTAAATCTGGTCAATGCAGGCGCGAAAGGTCAATTCATCACACTTCGCGCCTTTAAAGATGAAAATGTCGTCATTGATGGATCGAATACCCCTCCGGGTGCATCCCTCATTGCCGTACTCTCGCATCATATACGAATTCAGGGCCTGACCATTCAAAATTCGAATGCTTCAGGAATCACTGCCTGGGGCCCCGGCAGCCGCGTTCACGACATTCAAGTGATTGGCAACTCGATCCATAATTGTCAACTTAGCGGTTTTTACGCCGGCTTTAATCAATTGAGCAATCCCGTCAGAGATATCCTCGTCGAAGGCAACACAATTAAGGATTGTGTGCAGTCAAACAATAAGACAACCCACACAAGCTGGTCCTTCGGCCTGGGTGCGGGCTTGTCAAAAAATGTAACGATAAGAAAGAATATTGTCTCACGCTGTTATGGTGAAGGAATTGGTCTCTATTTATCTGATCACGGTGTGATTGAAGACAATACCGTGCATGATAACTTCTCTGTGAACCTGTATCTGGACAACACCACAAACACGCGCGTGAATAGAAACCTCGTGTATTCCACACACGACAAAAAGTTCTATCGATTCAATCATCCCGCTTCTGGTATTCAGATCGCCAATGAAAACTACCCGGGTCGCTCTAATCCGTCGTCTCATAATGTCATTACCAATAATATCCTCATCAATAATTACGTTGCCTTTTATTATGGTAGTTACCAACGAGGAGGTGGCTTGCGTCAAACCCTATTCGCGAACAACACAGCCTACGGCTCAACAGGTCCCCTGCTCTCCATCAACGCCGACAAAGGCCATCAGGACTCACGGATCATCAACAACATTTTCCATCAAGTTGAAGGAGCGAAAATAACTGACGTTCAAGGGTCCACTGACCAAATCAAATTCCGCAATAACCTCTGGTATGGAGGTGCGCCTCATCAAGCGGTAAAGGGTACAAGCGATATTTACACAGATCCACTCTTTATCAACGGTGGCAGCAATAAAGCAAAAGGCTGCAAACTTCGCAAAAACTCACCCGCCCGCAACGCAGGAATCAAAGCTAAAGAAGTTGATCAGGACTTTGGCGGAAACCAACGCCATAATAAAATTGACCTGGGTGCCTGGCAGTCGGAAGATGAGCCATAGAAAATCGTTCAGTAAAACGCGAGGATTCATTTCCTGCTCTTGAGTCAAGTTGCCGGACCAGCATTCAAAGTCAATTTCCCATTTTCATGCTCATCCTTTCTATCATTCATGAAAACCTGGGTTATGATAAGCAAGACCAAATGGACAGTAATGTCGAATCATCCCCTGGCCTGCTCCTCGCAAGGAATATGACTGACGAAATTCGTACTCATATTTTTATTTCTGATACCAGTCTCAGCACATGCCGAGGATTGGACACCCCCAGAAAACCCTGATCCGCAAACCATTCTGAACGAAGCACAGAGCGACGCACTAGCCAAACGTTACGAAATGGCGCTTGCAAAACATATCTGGTTTCATAAAAACGCGACCAAACTACAGCCAGCCATGATCGGCGTTCGTCTCTCTTTTGCACTCAGCTATTGGCACGATCTGGGAAAAGTATATCCGCCCGCAATAGAGCGTCTCAAAGAGACGCGCGATCAAGCATCCAAAAATGTGCTCAATGGAAAGCA
>NZ_CALEMX010000382.1 GCF_937910335.1 uncultured Gimesia sp.
TTTCCGGGCTTAATGGCGATACCGCTAGATTTCATTTCCGGACACCCTGCTAGCCTTTTGGCTCCTGTAAAATCCACCTGCCGCAAAGTCATTAAAGCAGGCGCCGGGCTCTTACTACAACCGGATGCACAAATTCTATGGTATCCCAATGCATTGAAAGCAGCTAAAAAATTACTAAAAAGCCAGCATCATGATGCCATTATGGCAACCGCCCCCCCCTACTCCAATTTAATTCTAGCCAGTAAACTAAAAAAGATATTTCATTTACCTCTGATTGCTGACTTCCGGGATGAATGGGATCTCAGCAGTAAGTATCTGGAAAACCATCAGCAAGATCGCATCTCACATTTAATTCAGACAAAGCTGCAAAAGTCTGTCATGAAAGCCTCTGATGCCATTGTTGCCACGACCCAGGCAAGCACAGAACGACTTTTAGATCGTGCCCATCAGTTCGGCACCGATGCCATTGGCAAATGTATTTACAACGGTTTTGACCCCGATGATTTTGCACATCTGGATGAGCCAGGTAGCGATCAGCAATCATCCACTACGCAGAAACGATTTCGTATAGTTTATACAGGGACACTTTGGAATTTGACCACAGTCGAACCTTTGATCAAAGCCATTGAAGCGATCCATCAGGAAAACCCTGATATTTTGAGCAAACTCGAACTGCAGTTCATTGGCAGAAAAACGCCGGAACAGATGGCGTTACTTGAACGAATCAACCAGACAACCTGCAATTTGATCACAGAAGAATATTGCGCCCACCAGGAAGCATTGAAAAAAATGGCAACCGCAGATGCCCTCTGCTTGTTACTGAGTGATGTAGATGGAGCCAACCGTGTTGCACCAGCGAAGTTATTTGAATATCTGGCTATCAACCGCGAGATTTTGTCAATCACCCCGAATGGTGAAACGGCTAACATCCTGAATCAATTCTGGCCCACCGGAAATTTCCATGCCAATGACATGGCTGGCATTGCACGGTGGTTACGAGATCGCCTGAGTGGCCAAACAGCTGCGACCATTACGAATCCAGATCAAATCAATCAATTCAATCGGGAGTTTCAGGCAGGCCAATTGGCAGATTTACTGGAACAACTCGTTCATCACCATATTTAATTAGATTGGTTTTCATAGAAACCAGTACTTTCTCAGCAGGCAACCAAGTGAGAATCACATGAAATTTTGGGAAGATTTAAAAGCGAAAGCAGAATGGTGTTATGGCACTGTTTCTGTCCGCACATTGCTGAAAACATGCCTCACCGATGGCACAATGGCCATGCTCTGGTATCGATTAATGCAGTCGGCCAGTCACTGGAAACTATTTCCTCTAGCCATGATTTTCAATAAAGGCAACGCCATATTCTGCCAATGTATCATTGGTCGGAGTGCAGAATTCGGCAGACGATTCGTAATCATTCACAGTCAGGGGATTGTGATTAATGGTTCAGTCATTGCAGGCGACGATATCAAAATTGAACACCAGGTGACGATTGGAGCAGAACGAAACGTCTCTCCGAAACTCGGCTCAGATATTTTCATAGGCGCTGGTGCAAAAATAATTGGTCCCGTTGAAATTGGATCACATACGAAAATCGGTGCCAACGCTGTGGTGGTAAAAGATGTAGAATCTTACACAACAGTCGGAGGCATTCCAGCACGGGTTTTGAGAGTTCACCATGAAAACCCTTCAGTCAAGCAAGAAGCTGTTACTCGATCAGTGGATGATCCAATCCTTTATCCGCGTCAGAAAGGATCAGTACTATAATGACTATCCTGATCGAAGTCTTGTTTTGGACGTCCATTTCCCTCGTTGCATATTCTTATGCAGGCTATCCACTGATTGCCTGGTTCTTATCCCGACGACAACGTCAGGACAATTCAAACCAGTCACTCGAAGACACCTCTCAGGCTGATGCAGATCCCCTGCCCTTTGTCTCAATCGTGATTGCCGCTTATCGTGAAGAATCGGTCATCCTGGAGCGTCTTAACAATCTGGCAAAACTTGATTATCCAAGTGACAAACTGGAAATCTTGATAGGCTGTGATGGAAACCTGGATCTGACAGGAGAACTTGTCAGTTCTTACGATGATGATCGAGTTCGACTCGTCCAGTTTGAACAACGTCGCGGAAAATCTTCAGTCCTGAATGATTGTGTTCCTCAGACAAAAGGGGAAATCATTGTATTCTCTGATGCAAACACGCAAATGGACCCGCAATGCATTAAACAACTTGTCAAACACTTTCAGGATGAAACGATAGGCTGCGTCTGCGGACAGCTCATCCTGGAGGATCCGGTAACTTGCAATAATGTAGATGGCCTGTACTGGAAGTACGAAAACTTCTTAAAGTCTTGTGAATCGCA
>NZ_CALEMX010000383.1 GCF_937910335.1 uncultured Gimesia sp.
GGAATCAACCACTAAGGTAACAGGAATGTCAGATTAAGTCTTAACTATTACAATTAAATAAAGCGCCCACACATTCACAAGATAAAGATGCCGTACGCAACGCTTTGAATTCCTTTCGTGATGTCGCTAACCATTCTGCTCGGATGGCAATTGCCCGACATTCCCTGAAAAATCATCGTTCAGACTTGATGTTCAAAGGTGTGTTAACAGGAGTCTGTGCGCTTACAACTCTTATCATATTCGCGGAATCCATCTGGGGCATTAATCGTCTGGGAATCATGAAATGGGCTGCCTTGGCTGTCAGTATTACTTCAATTACTCTGTTCCTGCGTGCCTGCCAAAATGCGAAAAAGTTATTGAACGTAAAGAAATCGCCGGAATCGAAGTCCACGGAAGAGGACGATCAACCCGTTTCCGGCGATCAATTGATTTCTAAAGCGGAATCACCGACAGCTGTAAATGCAAGCGGCAATTGGCAAGAGCCATTGTCTGCAGAAGCAGATGAGCTACAATTACGAGAAGCACAGTTACAGCAAAACGCCCGAGTTCCTCATGATCAAACTGCTTCGGTGTCCGAAGGAGAGGATCAAAGTGAGGGCTCTGAATTTGATCCGGATGTAGACCAATAGTCAGCAATAACCAAATCAGTTTAAACAGGAGACGGATTAGAAAGATGGCTCTTATCTGGTGCGTCTCTTTTTTATTGGCTCTCTATCTGGCCATCGTGCTAAGAAATTACCTGACGCAGCCTCCTTCTGAATTGGGCTTCGTCAACCAAAGCCTGAGCCCCTGCCCTGAATCTCCCAACTGTGTCTGTTCACAAGATGAATCTCTCGCGCATTTTATCAATCCGATCCCTTATACCGGATCTGAAGAACAAGCGCGTTCACAACTATCTGAACTTCTGAGCCGGCAGAGTGGTTGCCGTATCGTCAGTCAGGAGGGAAACTATCTGCATGCCGAATTTCGTTCGCTCTGTTTTCGTTTTGTGGATGATGTTGAGTTCCTGATCGATTCTGGTCAGAATGTGCTTCACGTTCGATCTGCTTCTCGTGTGGGCCATTACGATCTGGGAGCAAACCGCCAACGGATCGAAGCGATTCGTCAGGAATACCTTAACGGCAACAAATAATTCCAGCTTCCTTCCTTTTGAAATAGCGTCTCTGTTTATGAATCAGTCCGTTCCAGACAGTTCTGACTACCTCCCGACGGCATCGATCGAAACGTTGAAGCAGCGCAGCCATTTGCTGCATGCCGTCCGTAATTTTTTTGAAGCAAACGGTTACTGGGAAGTGGAAACGCCGATTCTTTCGCGCGATAGCGTCGTAGATGCCCATATTGATCCTTTCACCACCGAATGGCATTCTGACGAGGGTCGTGTCGTCAATCAAAAAAGTCATCCGATAATCCGCTATCTGCAAACCTCTCCCGAGTTTGCTATGAAACGCTTATTGACGGCTGGTGCGGATCAGATCTATCAAATCACTCATGCATTTCGACAGGCAGAACGGGGAACCTTGCATAACCCTGAATTTTCGATGCTGGAATGGTATCGACGGGGAGAAACACACATTGATCAGATGACGTTTGTCGAATTACTCGTGCGACACATTTATGATGCGGCCGATTCGGTTTCCGATCAGAGTACTCAAACGATGCTCCCCGACGATCAATTCCTTCGCTTAAGTTACGAAGATGCATTCCTGAAATATGCAGATCTTTCTGCTCTGAATTCGACTGCGGAAGCGTTTCAACGAATGGCCATAGAAAAACAAATTTCAGTTCCCTCCGGATTCGATCAGAACGACTGCTTAAGTTGGCAAAATTTATTTCTGGTGGAAGTCGTGGAACCTGCACTCCGCAAATGGGGCGCCGTTTTTCTTTATGATTATCCTCCCGAGCAGGCGGCACTGGCTTGCATTCGCCAGGATGATAACCCGGGACCAAGGGGAGTCGCTGAACGCTTTGAACTCTATCTGCAGGGAATCGAAATCTGTAATGGATATCATGAACTGACTGACCCGCATGAAGTACGCATACGCTTCAGGCAGCAATCGGCTCTGCGACTCAAAGAAAACCGCCCCGCTTTACCTGAGGAAAGTACTCTACTGCAGGCGATGGAAGCCGGTTTACCCGCCTGTGCAGGCACGGCGTTAGGTTGGGATCGGCTGGTGATGCTGGCGCTGGGAAAGCAGAGCCTGCAAGAGGTCATCGCATTTCCATTTGAACGTGCCTGAGCATATTCCTTCAATTTCAAAAGCGTTCCCGCCTTTGATGCCGCGGGAACGCGGTCATTCCCTATTTACCATTCGCCTGTAACTCGCTCTCCATCATTGCGAACACAGAGTTGTCGAAAGAGATTTCTATCGATATTTTTTGCCATTGACTTAGTAGAACCATCGGCAAGTGCAAAATGAACGAGATCATCATGCCAGGAACCAAAAGTCAAGTATACAGACTGATTCGTTTCTGGTTCACCATCGAAGTTCTTTCCATTATGAAATACTGTTGGAGCATTGCGGTCAGAGCTCTCGGAATATCCTGAAACGGCACTATGACTGTCTGCCCAGAATCCAAAAGATGCTTCGCCAAACAACAATGTATTTGAAGTGCCATCACTGATATCATTGAAACGAGTCGCACTGTTAGGACCAAAAATTCCTCCCTTAAACCGACGGGTGTAAGGTTTCACAGATTGTGCACCTTCAGTGTATCCACCCACCCCACGATAAGTGGCATATCCTGCACCACCGGGCCGATTTGAAGGGAGCGAAGCACTCGGGCAAACATAACTTTCAATTGCTATTTTACTGGCTTCTTTACTGTCAGGTGAAAATTTTAATTGCTCAAAATCAATATTGATGGTAGTCTGATCCATCTCATTCAGAATCAGTGCCTGCCAGCCCCACCAGGGAGAAAGCTCCCACTCTACCAAAGCATATTTAGACACTGGGGTACCATTATTATTGTTTGCATCTACGGGAATGAGGACATCCTCATTAAACGCTATATTAGCATTTGCAATCGCATCAATATCGATGGCCGCCTGCAAATCCTCGATCCAACCGGAGGGAAAAGAACGAAAGGAACTTTCATAATTATGTGCGGCCAGAGAAATTTGCTTCAGGTTATTGATACATTGACTTCGACGAGCCGCTTCTCTTGCCCGCTGGATTGCCGGTAACAGTAATGCCGCCAACATCGCGATAATGGCCATCACAACCAGCAACTCGATGAGAGTAAATCCACGTCGAGATGATTGCCTGGCTTCTGATTCATATTTACGCATCGAAAACTCCCTTGAAGTGATGATCGTTTCCCCAACCTGATGCTTCTACGATGAGGTGATACCTGTAACGTAACAATCCAGCAAACTGCTACGGCTTTATTGTATTTTCAGCTGCTACCGCCAAGAAGTCAATTCTTTAACTTGCTGATTAGATTCAGATTTCTAGAACCTATGAACAGGTAATTATAGGCTTTCGGATTAAAGAAAGCAAACTGTGTCTTTGAATTACTTCACGCTTTTTTGAAGATGATACTGCCTGCTTCGAATACAGGTCACCCCCTTGCATTACGCGTTATAGCCACAAATTGCCGGTTTTATTTATCTGATCATTTTGCGCTCGTCCTGAATTCAGTTCGCCGAACCTACTTTTCCTTTCCCGACAAGCTAAGGCATGCACTGAGCTCTGTTTCGGGCATCATCAAAACTTCAATGATACATCTCCTTCAAGTTGGCATTTGCCAGCTTCAAAGCACGCGCCATTCCGGTTTTGAAAGCCAGCGACGTTTTTGCTGTGAAAGATCGGACTTTTTTCAGCAAACAAAGTACACCCGGCGGAATGGATCGTTCCCACATGCCACATTTTTGAATTACATATTGCATTGACGACCCGCAGCCAGCAGAATAAATGGTGATGGACTCCGAACTCATTTCTAACGAAAAAGTTTCTATGATCCAAAACACTCTGCCACACTTCGTGAACTGGCACTTACTCTGGTTAATCGGACTGATCTGGCTACCTGGATGTGGAGCACATGAGGAAGTGATCACACCACCACCCGCTGCCAGGATTACCAAAGAAAAAATAACAAAAGCTGCGGTTCCTCCCCCGCAAAAGCCACAGCCCTGGGATACACCTGATCGTCTGGTGTTGTTTGTTGCGCAAAGAGTCAAACCTGAAGACCAACAGACATTAGCGCTGAAAGAGATTGTTCATACTCTCGTTCAATCGGGAGAGGTGGAGGAAGCACTCAAAGTTATTCAGAAAATAGAAACGACAACAAGTAGGGAATACGAACTGAGTGAACTCGCAGCTACGCTGAATCAGCAAGGCAAAACCGCACAAGCTTTGAATGTCGCCGAGAAGATTGAAGAGAAATCCAGACAAGACTCGACTTTAAAGCAAATCGCTTTTTCTCTGATCAAGGACGAAGATCTCAAACAAGCCCGCAAGATCGCTCAACAGATTGAGAATGAGGAAATGAAAACTGATGTCCTTAGAAGGATTACGGAGTCTCAGATTCAAATTGAAGGAATCGAGAAATCCCTGAAAGCGGCCCGGACAATCAAGAATCTTTCAGACAAGAATGTCGCTCTAAACAATGTTGTTTCAAAACTGGCAAAAGCAGGAGAGATCAAACGCGCTTTGGAACTCGCGCAGGAAATTAATGATCCCGAGAACAAATCTGTTGCGCTGAAAGAAATTTCCCTGGCACTGATCGAGGACGAGAAATTCGAACCAGCACTCGATATCACTCGAAAAATGGAGCCAAGCATTTCTAAAGCATTCGTACTTCGTAAAATTTCTCTGACATTCGCCTATGACGACAAATTCGATCGGGCAATTAATATCGCTCGGGAGATCAAACCGCAAAGCGAACAAAATCGTGCTCTGTACGGCATTGCGGAGGCGTTGGCCGAGAAAAGTCAGTTCCAACAAGCATTCGATATTATTCAGAAAATCGAAATTCAGGAAGATGAAGATCATGATGACCGAACGTTCTGTCTAGAGCAAATTGTTTCACTCATCGTGAAATCCGGTGATATTGAGCAGGCCATCAAAGCCACTCAAATGATTGATGGATACTCAAGATTTTTTGCGATTGATGAGATTATCGAAACAGTGCTTACCGAGGGAAAACTCGATCAAGCCTTACAAATCTCACAGAAATTCGAGCAGGCAGATGATAAGGCGAATGCTCTTGGATCGATTTCAACAAATCTGGTTCAAAAGGGAAAGATCAAACAGGCATTAGAGATTGCTCTGAAAATTGAGGAAGACTTTGAGAAATCATTAACCTTGAATACGATTGTGAAGGCGCTACTTGCGGCAGGAGATGTTCAACAAGCTTTCACAATCGTTCAAAATGCCGATGACGCCGATGTTCTGGCACAGGATTTCGAGCCTGGTTTCTATCATGACGCCAATCATCAGTGGCATACCACGGTACCCATATTCCAACAGATGATCACACAGTTACTCGAAAAAAATAAAATCGAGCAAGCATGGAAAACCACTCAAACACTGAACCAGAATCATCATAGATGTAGTGCGATGGAGTTCTTGATTACCAGACTGATAAAAACCGGTAAATACACTGAAGCAGTAGATTTTGCATTGATGTATCCCGACATGGATTTCAAATCGACCGTACAACGGACTGCTGCCACTTCGTTGGCTGAAGCCGACAAATTCAAGCTGGCTCTGGATCTAGCCCAGTTAATTAAAGATCAGGAACTCAATACCTCTACGCGAAGCAGCATCGCCGCGAATCTTGCCCGGGCAGGAAAGTTTGAACAAGCCTTGGAAATAGTGAAAAACATTCAACACCCGCGCTGGCAACCAGAGGCTCAAAAGCAAATTGTGTCTGCTCTGGCGAAAGCGGGAAAAATGCAGCAGGCAATTGCCGTGACTTTGGAAATCCTGGACGACTTCCACAGACTGCCTCTGCTTTACGATCTGGCAAAACGTTTGGCAACGGAGCCGATCTTAATAAATAACCCTTTCGGTAATGACTCTACGACACCCCGAAAAATGAAAACCAAATTCACTCTGAAAGAAAAACAACTGGCCAAACAGATTGCTGAGGCTGTAGCTTCTGATTAACTCAGACTATAATCTTTGTTTAATTCAACTCGAATGTATTCTTGTAAATCACCCTTTATGAAGTTCATGCTAAAATGAAATCGTTTTTTTCTCCCATTCAATTAGTAAAAGGATACTTCCAAAAAAAAGCGTGGGCTTTATCAACAACATTGACGGAAAGTGAACGACAAATTTTAAATTTGTTTCTGAATCAAGATGACTCAAGGTGCAGAAAATTTTGGTCACAATGGCAGTCGGCTCAAGAATTTCAGCGCGCATTTACGAACTCCCAACAAAATCAATACGATCTGCGTTGGCGTCGATCAAAGGTCCTCCTTTCTCACAACAGCCTGAGAAAAAGACTAGAGAGCGAGCCGCTGGTAGTCACAGATCAGCTCTCAGGCAAGGATCTTCGTTTCAAGTTGACCGTTCAAGCGGGTGGCTGGTCCGGTCCATTGATCGGTGAAACGATTGATGGCTCTCCTTTTCCTCTCGAATGGAAACTCAAACCATCAATCGGGGAGATGAACAATCGCGATTTACTGCCGTTACCTATAATGGCAGATCAAGATGCCGGAAAGAATCGTTTTACAAGTTGGCTGAACTCTATCCAGATTGATAGCAAGTACAAAGATTATATTGAATTTTTTGAGCCAGCCACAGCTTCAGACCTGGATCAAATGCAACAGCGGTTGCAGATTGAACTCCCCGATCCCTATTTACAATTACTGCGTGTTTCTAATGGATTACTGATCGGCGAATGCTACATTCCAGGAACTTCTGACTGTCCCTTAACGCCGTTTCCCGATGACTCCCACCCTGCTTCGCTTTTTTTAGCCGACGATATAATCAACAATCTCTCGGATGGTTTTTATTGCCTGCAACTAGAGG
>NZ_CALEMX010000384.1 GCF_937910335.1 uncultured Gimesia sp.
CCTTTAACGAGATCGGTATTAACCGCGGCTAATGCCTTGCGGCTGATCTTGTTTTGATCATTAGCCGAAGGGCATTAGCCACGGTTCCTCCGAAGTTGCTATGAACTATTGGAAATAAGAAACACTACCTAGGGCACATCTTATTTAACCATAGCGCCCTTCGTTCTTTTGTACTCGTTTCTAATGGCTTTGGAGACGCCATAGTAATCCTGGGCACAAGCTAGACCTTATTGGTGCTTCTCACCTTTCTACTTCTCGCTAAAGTAACTGTCGTCCCTGTCGTGTTTGATTTTTTCAACCAACCAGCGAAGACGGGACATGGTTACTCTCAACCGATGAATCATGTTCAATCTTCAAGGCATTTTAGACATGTTCAGTAACTGTTCTTAACGTGTGTTAGAAATTTTCAGTTAAATCGTCCACACTCAGATATAGTTCAGTTTACAAAATCCAACGCTTGTCGATGGTCTGTCGTAGTTATAATTAGTCTATACAGCAGAAGATCAGAGTTAGGTTTGTTGAGTGTTTCAACAGTAGGGTCAACCATGATGTCTTTTTACAACATACGTTGCCTGGATGTAGAAAAAGCACAACAGTACTCGTTAAGAAAGAATGAAATTTAGAAGCGATAATATTTTATAAGTTGCTTCTTTGAAACGGTTTGTTGGCATTGTAAATCGGAAGTAAATGAATCTGGACAATAATGGTCCACTCTTTGCGTCTATTCAATCTTCTTAACAGTTCACTGTTTAACAGCTTTGATAGTCAACAGACAGAAAGAGAGAACGACGGCATGGCTTCAAAACGCGATCGAATGAGTGTTTATGTGCGTGAGGGAGTAACCGTCCTCGATTTCGGAACAATGGAAATCTGGGATGGAGCCGACTTGTCATTGCTGCGTGAAACTCTGACTCGTTTAGTCGATCAAGAAAAATGTAATTCGATTGGTGTGGAATTATCCTTCGTGAAATACATTCCTAGCGGCTTTTTCGGGATGCTTTATGATCTCTATGAAAAAGGGATCGCAGTTACGCTTTACAGCCCACAACCTAATGTTGCCAGCATGCTCTGGTTCAAACAATTCTGTCAGCATACCGAAGACGGACGCTTTTTATTAAAGAGTGATCAAGTCGCTGATCAAGATAACTCTACCGAGGAGCAGGTCAGGGCAGAAAAGGAAAAGTGGGAGAAAAGTCTGAAACAATCGAGTGATTTTTCAACGACCGCTTCCTGAACTAAGAGCGAATCAGAAAGCTGCTAATTTGGTTTCCGCTCAATATTAATGTCAGCTCGGTCTATTCATTGCTAATTAATGTCGCATGTTTTTCCAGGCGGTTTTTCAACGAGAGATAATTTCGGGCCGCCGTTGATTCTTCCCTGAGTTCGATATCAATTTGTTCTGCGAATTCAAACAGATTGAACTCAGGCCAGGCTTCATTTAATGTCAGCAGTTGATTTAAGCCGTCAGGGTCTTGTCTGAGCGGGTCAGGAATCAACGAAGCCACAGCAACTGCTGCTGCAGGTGTCTTTCCTAATTCCGGATCAGTGAGCAGTTTCAGACCTTCGTGATGCAGGTACACGCAACAAATTAGCTCATCGGGAAATGACCAGTCCAGCATCACATTCGCGGCTGCAGCACAATGATCCCAGTTAAATTGTTGGCGTTCATACTCTTTTAACAAATAAGGGTTGCTATCCTGGTTGATTGTAAACTGCAGATAAAAGTCGAATAGTTCTTTTGATAAGACCGGCAAGAGAAAATCTTGCAGCATGGCTGCCGAGAATGCGACATCCGGATCAACTTTCATGAGTTGTGCAATCTTCCGCGCCATCAATGCGCGTTCCAGATTCGTGCTCCAGAAATTGGGAAGATTGATTAACTTTGAGTCGCTCGTCGACATGGCTTGTTTTAAACCAGTCGTGACTAAAAAGAGTTTTGTCGAGCGAATTCCCAACAGAGTGATCGTTTGTTGAATGGAAGAGACTTTGCGCCGCAAAGCAAAGGTACTGGAATTGACCATCCGTAATAATTCACAAGAAATTCCTGCATCAGTTTCGATGATTTTACTGAGTACTTTGGGCGTCGATTTGGGATCTTCTGCTTTCTGCGAAAATTCCATGACTGCTTTAGGCAGCATTGGTAATTTGATTTGAGAAGGCAGTGGACTCTGTTTTCCGTCGCCAATCAGGTTTTTTCGTAATTTGATCCAATCAGTCATGTTACTCTCAATAGCTCAATTTGAAGATGCGATAACTGGTCACGGTTGTTTAAATCAGGTTTGTCTAAAGAAACACTCTAACCGTATAGAAAGTTTAGCTTAAAGATGATGTCGGGGAGTCCCTCTTTTTATACAAATTTGTCTTCATCGATGGTTTGAGCTACTTTCGAAATGTTTTCAATGGTTTCCTTTTTAAAACATCGATACAAGCGGATTGAAATATTTCCATAAGTTATTAAAATTAAGATACTTAGATGCAAGATTCGAAATAGCGTGCCTTCGAGAAGTTATCGCTATTTTTTGTACAGAAGTCATATCCCTCAATTTTCCAGGACCAAATACATGGATGCACAATCGCTGGATTTCTTAAAAAAATTGCTCCACACTCCCGCACCTTCTGGCTATGAAGCTCCGATTCAGGAGGTGGTTCGTGAATATGTTGGCAGCTTCAGCGATGAACTGAAAACAGACCTGCATGGAAATGTGATTGCAGCCGTCAATCCAAGTGCGAAACGGCGCGTTATGCTCGCAGGACACTGTGACCAAATTGGGCTGTTAGTTCAATACATCGACGATGAAGGTTATCTTTGGGCGAATCTGATTGGCGGTTGGGATATTCAGATGCTGATCGGGCAGAACATGCAGGTTCATACCGCCTCCGGTCCCGTGCATGGTGTCATCGCCCGCAAGGCGATCCACCTCTTGACTCCTGAAGAACGAAAAACCGTTCCGGAAATTAAAGATCTCTGGATCGACATCGGAGCAAAAAGCGGAGACGAAGCACGCGAAAAAATTGCCATCGGAGATCCAATTACTTTTGAATTGGGATTTCGTCCCATGTTGAATCAACTGGCATCAGCCCCGGGTATGGATAACCGGGTGGGCGTCTGGGTCGTAATGGAAGCCTTGCGTCAAGTCAGTGAAAAATCACCACATGTCGGCGTATTTTCCGTTTCCACAGTCCAGGAGGAAATCGGACTCAGAGGCGCACGTACCAGTGCTTTTTCGATTGAGCCCGAGGTGGGAATTGCCGTGGATGTCACTCATGCCACCGATTGCCCCACCGTCAGCAAGAAGGAGCATGGCGATATCAAAGTCGGAAGCGGACCTGTTGTGTATCGGGGACCAAATGTAAACCCGGTAGTCTTTTCATCATTATCGCAATTAGCCAGTAAAAATGAAATATCCTATCAGATTAATGGCATCTCACGACCTGCAGGCAATGATGCCAACGCGATGCAATTGAATCAGGGAGGTATGGCGACAGGAATCGTGGCCATTCCCAATCGCTATATGCATAGCCCTGTAGAAGTCATCTCATTAGACGATTTAGAACATGCCGCTCGATTACTGGCAGAGTTTTGTCTGAGCATTGATGAATCGACAGACTTCACGCCCTGATTCAGGATGCCTATTCATCAATGAGAATGATTTCAATCAGGCAATTTCCTGTAGCACTTCCCCAGCCGCCTGGATTGTTTGATTGATATCATCATCAGTCATCATCGCGGAAGTGAAGTTCGCTTCAAACTGACTGCAGGGGAGATAAATGCCCCGATCCAACATGCCTTGAAAATAGCGAGCGAAAAGCTCGACATCATTTCGAGCAGAGATCGTATAGTTGGTCACTTTGTCTGGATTGAAGAACAGGGTAAACATGGAACCGCATTCTGCCAGCGTATGAGGTGATCCGGCTTTTGTTGCAGCAGAGCGAAGTCCCTCAGTCAAACGTTGCGTATTCTCTTCCAGTTGAGGATAGGGATTCGTTTCTTTCAGGCATTCCAGTGTCGCAATTCCCGAAGCCATCGCAATCGGGTTCCCTGAAAGCGTTCCCGCCTGATAAACTGTTCCAACAGGCGAAATCGTATCCATGATTTCCGACTTGCCACCATAGGCTCCCACGGGCATGCCGCCACCAATCACTTTCCCCAGCATGCAGATGTCGGGGGTAATGCCGAACCGTTGTTGTGCGCCACCTAAACCGACACGAAAACCGGTCATTACTTCATCCATGATAAATACCGTTCCGTTTTTTGAGCACAGTTCGCGGATCGTTTCCAGAAACCCGGGTTCCGGGAGCACAACACCCATGTTTCCGACCACCGGTTCAAGAATCAAACAGGCGATTTGATCACCCTGTTGTGCAAAAGTGTCCCGGATCTGATCAAGATCGTTATATTCGAGCACCACTGTATCAGCTGTGCATCCTTGCGGGATGCCAGGGCTGGAGGGAGTCCCCAAAGTCAAAGCCCCACTGCCGGCCTGAACCAGAAGACTGTCAACATGCCCATGATAACAGCCGGCAAATTTGATGATTTTATCTCGTCCCGTAAAACCCCGCGCCAGGCGAATCGCACTCATGGCCGCTTCTGTACCAGAATTGACCATGCGGACCTTTTCCACACAGGGAACCAGTTCAGCCACAAGCTCGGCCAGTTCTGTTTCCAGTAAAGTAGGGGCACCAAAGCTGGTTCCCTTTTTAAGCGCTTCTTCTATTCGGGAGATCACCCGTGGATGGCGATGTCCCAGAATATGAGGTCCCCAGGAACCGACAAAATCAATGTATCTGTTTCCATCAATGTCATAAAGATACTGGCCTTCACCACGATCAATGATCAGCGGATGCCCACCCACTGCTCCAAAAGCGCGTGCAGGACTGTTGACCCCTCCCGGGATCACTTTCAGGGCTCTTGCAAATTCTCTTTCACTTTGAGTGCGTCGACTGCATGACATAGTCTCTCAAATCCTTATTTCGAACTGGATTTCTCGGGTGTTTTTGGGGTTTCCTGTTCAGTTTTTAACTGCAAACATTTCAATGTTTTCTCATCTCGTACAAACAGCCGGCCATTGGACAGCGCCGGCAGGGCCCGCGTTGTGGAATTGAGAACGCGAGCACGACCCAGTTCTTTATATTTTTCCCGGGATGCTTCTGCCAGAACCAGTGTGCCATCTGTTTTCATTAAAATCAATTTATCGTCTGCTTCAAGCAAAGTCGCATAACCAAAATCGTCCTGAGACCATTTTACTTTTTTGGTTTGAGGTTCGAAACAGAGCAGCCGGGTAGGGCCCACGTCCTGACGACCATCGATTCCAATTAAAGTTCCACCATATTCAATCGGCGTTGTATACTGACTCGACATGATCTCCTGACTTCTCCAGACTTCGTTGACATTCAACTGATCAATTTTACCCCAGAAACTACCGACTCCGTAACTGGATGTTGCAAATACAAAGTCCCGAACTAAAACCGGACTCGCGCCATTGACTGTCGGACCTCGTTTACCAAAAGGAAATTGAAACAGGATGTTTCCCGTCTGAGGATCAATTCCTGCCAGATGCGAACGGGTGATGAAGATCGCATAATATCGCCCGTGAATAAACGAGGCAATCGGAGAAGAATAGCTGGCATCATCCTGCATACACTGCCAGAGCGTAACTCCCTGATCGAGAGAGAACGCAACAATACCTGCGTTTTTACGTTTGCCTCCCACATTCACAAGCAATCTGTCTTGCACAATGAGGGGAGAACTTCCAACGCCAAAATAGCCTGCTTTGACTTGAAAATCCCTGTGTGTCTCACGTGACCAGATTTTTTTGCCGGTTTTGAAATCCAGGCACTGCAGACGACCGGCAATTCCGAATGTATAAACCCGGTTTTTGTGAATCAATGGAACAGCGATCGGACCATTATTGGGATTAAACGTGCCTTGATAATTTACTGTGCCAGACTGTTTCCAGAGTACTTCCCCCGTCTCAGCCTGCAGGGCTTCTACCGTTTCCTGATCGCCGATCCGATGAAATAAAATCGCAATATTTTGTGAAACAGCCAGGCCGGCATATCCACTACCGACATCACGCTGCCAATTGACAGCCGGACCAGCGTCTGGCCATGTCGCGTCCAGCGTTTCGCCTTTGGCATGACCATTCCGAGAAGGGCCAAGAATCTGAGGCCAGTCGCCGGCATAACTGATTGAAGTTGTGAAAAGTATCGTGAATAAGAAGGTTTTCAGAAAACGCATATATCCGGCTCCGCGTTCCAGGTTCATAGTGACAAGATTTCTTCGAATCGTATTTTAATAGGATCAGGGCTTTGCTGCATAGGAAGCTCTGTTATAGTCTGGTAAGATAAAAAAGTAAAACCGAACTGAATGCCGAACTGAATGCCGAACTGAATGTGAGACAGCGCTTACGGAAACGGAAAATTGTGAGATCGCTTTCTTTGCAGGAGAATCCCTTGGAATCTAACCCATTACGGTTATTAAGAAATTTACGAAGAAGCCGCGAAATTGTAACGGTTCTTATGAATTATGGTTTTGATGACCTGGTTGATCAACTGGGGTTAAGACGATATCTCCGCTTGGGGCGCAGACTCTTATTCTGGAAACGTTCCGAACCAGAAGTCAAATTAACCCGTGCCAAACGTATTCGGCTCGCTTTGGAAAGCCTGGGCGTCACGTTTATCAAATTCGGTCAGGTTGTGAGTACGCGCCCCGATCTAGTCCCGCGAGATGTTGTCAGAGAGTTATCAAAGCTACAAGAAAGTGTCCCTTCCTTTCCCAGTGATATCGCGATCAAGATTGTTGAACGGGAATTGGAAGGTTCGATTGATACTCTCTTTGCAGCGTTTGATCATCAACCGTTAGCGGCAGGCTCATTGGGGCAAGTGCATCGTGCCCGTCTCCATGATGGAACGGAACTCGTGGTGAAAATTAAACGTCCTGATATCGATCGCGTGATCGAACAGGATTTGAGCCTGATGTATGAACTGGCAACCATGATTGAGCGTCATTTTCCGGATGCAGAAATATTTGATCCGGTCGGCCTGGTCAATCAGTTTTCCCGCACGATTCATCGGGAACTGCAGTTTATGAGAGAGGCACGTTCGACCGACGAGTTTTATCGTCTGTTTCAAGACGACGCCACGTTATATGTTCCCAAAATACACTGGGAACTGACACAAGGCGATGTCATTACCATGGAGTATATCGACGGCTACCGGATTGATAATGAGAACGAGTTGAAAAATCTTCCCATCAGTGCGCATGAAGTCGCCGCCAATGGCGCTCGTATTTTTATGAAAATGACGTTTGAATTTGGAATTTTTCACGCTGATCCCCATCCGGGTAATTTTCGAGTCATGCCCGATGGTTCAATATGTTTGATCGATTACGGCATGATTGGAGTTCTCGAAGAAGAACGCCGTGATTTACTGATCGACTTGTTATTGAATGTTGCTAGAAAAGATACGACTCGTCTGGTCGAAGTCGTTTTAAACATCGGTAAGACCAAAAGAGATATTGATCATCAACTGCTACGCGCAGACCTGCGCGATTTTATCGGTAACTATTACGGTATCCCCCTGGAGCAAATCAAGGTGGGGGCAATGTTGACTGATTTTATCAATATACTCGCAATTCACAGAATCCGGTGTCCTGTTGATATCATGTTACTGATTCGCGCATTGATTACTTTGGAAGGCGTTGCTTCCCACATCGCCCCTGATTTAAATATTGCACAGGAAATGGAACCTTACGTCTACAAGATTTCTTCCGAGAGATATCATCCTCGTGCGATCGCCAGTCGGATGTGGACAGAAGCCCGCAGCCTTACAAAAGTCATGCATGATCTGCCTGAACAGATCGGGCGAACCCTGGGAAAATTAAGCGATGATGAACTCCGAATTCATCTGGAGCATAAAGGGATCGATCATCTGACAACCGAAATGGATCGTTCCGGGAATCGACTGGCTATTGGAATGGTGATGTCCGCACTCATTTTGGCATCGGCGATTACCATCTCCTCCGATTCACGTCTGGTTTATGTCAGTATTCCCATTTTTATGATGTCGAGTCTCTTAGGAATCTGGTTGATCTATGGAGTATTCCGCAGTGGCCGACTGTGATCATAAGACCGATTCTCTGCCATGCCCCGCCTTTGATTGATCGAAGAAGAGCGATAGATTTCCTGTTTTACTTCCCATAGATTTTCGATTTCGGATCGCCACCCGACAACAAATATGCCATCAAATCTCTGACTTCATCCCCATTGAGCGTATTCAACATCTCCTTTGGCATCTGAGATACGGAAGAGGGCAGGATTTCTTCTACATCCTCAACAGACAGCGAGATCGGTTTGACTTTCACATCGGCTGGATAGATTACCACGGTGCCGTCAGCATTCGAAACAAGTCCCGTAAAAGTGCGTCCATCCGTTGTCAACACCGTCGATGACTGATATTGATCCGAAATCACCTTGCTCGGCTCGATGATGGATTCGAGAATGTATCTAGCATCGAATTTATTCTTAACCGTCGTCAGGTCCGGACCAACGTCTCCGCCCAGTCCATTAAATCGGTGACATGCGGCACATCGCAGCGAGTGGAAAAGGTTGCGACCATTCTCGAAACTCCCCGCCTTCATTTTGCCCTGGTTAGCGTGTTGGTTCGCTTCGCCCAGCGTCCATTTTTGACCGGGACCCTGGGGCGCGGTGATTTTGAAATCGGGAACGGGATTGAATTTCTCACCGCTGATATCTGCGATGGCACCACGATCGACATTGCTCATATTACCGAGGGCTTCGTCACGCATGTTGGCCAAAAATTTGCCGTAACTGTTGCCACCAGGATACTTGGCGGCTGCGTTGATGAACTCGATGTAAGAGCGACGTTGGTCTAGAGTCCAGCCTTTGCGCAAATTACGAAGCATGAAGGCATAATTGATTTCGTGTGTCGGCGGATGATTGGCGAGCATCTCCAGCACCCGACGCCCATAGTTTTTATTGCGACCCGCGAGTTCGGTCCAGTCCGGAATTTCTGCCTTACCTCGGTTTGCGATAAGGTTGATGGCTTTCGAAACGACATTCGGTGCTTCCAGATAAACTAATACCCGAACCAACTCGGTGTTTACATTTTTACTCTTATTTGGCAAATGAGGATCGAGCGCAGCAATCACTTGCTTGCGTTGTTCAGCCGTTGCTTTGCCAAGACGGATAAAGGTCAGAGCATAAGCACGAAGCAGACCGAGAAATTGGGATTCGCTTAACTCTGCAGGGTTCAACTTAAGGAGTGCGGCGATTTGGGCTTCGAGATGTGATTCATTTCCCATCCGGGCGAGAGCAACCGCACCGGAAATATGAGCCTGGGCATTTTTCTCGGAAAAGACTTTCGACGCCCATTGATCAACGGGCTGGGATTCGATGGCGATACGTGCAGCATTGCGTAACCATCGGTCAGAGCTGGAAAGATGAGGCCAGGCAGCGTCTATAGCGGCGGAATCAACTTTGCCGTGAAACGCTTCCAGACTACGCCGGAGTTTCCGCGCATCTGCACCCGCGATTTCACCTGAAACAGGTTCAGTCGATTCATCGCCAACGTATGTAATACGGAACAGAGCCGATTGAGTACCACGACCACCGATTGTGAAATACATGGCACCATCCCCACCAATAATCGCGTCGGTTACAGGCAGAGGTTCGCCGTAGCAGAACGCCTCCTGCTCCCCGCGATAACCAGCGCCATCGGGGACGAGGTGTATCGCGTAAATCGTGCCGAACGTCCAGTCCAATGCGAAAATCGCGTCCTGATATTTTGCAGGGAATTTCGCCCCGATGCCATTGATCACGCCGGTGGGGGAACCCGGGCCAATATTTACCACTGCAGGCAGGCTATCTTCATAATATTCAGGCCATTTACCGGAACCGCTGCGCCAACCATAGTCTGATCCACTCACAGCATGATTGATTCGCGTAGGGCGATACCAGGGGGTTCCCAGATCCCATTCCATATCTGCATCATAGGTGAAAAGGTCACCGAATCGATTGAGGGCGACATCGTATTGGTTGCGGTAGCCGATGGAAATGAGTTGATGTGTTTTCTTGACCGGATCGAATTTAGAAACCCAGCCACCAGGAGCGAGTCGACCTCGCGCATGACCGTTGGCATCCCACTCGCGCGGCAAAAGCAGATCTTCATTCCAGGTTGGTACATTCGAGCGAATGATGGATTCTTTCGGCGGCAAGTTAGCATGGTTTCCGCCGATGACGTAGAGATGTTTTCCATCCTCAGCCACAATCACACCGTGGTTGCCATGCTCACCACCACTGCGCTCACTGGGGAGTGCCTCAAACGTATCGAGACTATCATCGCCGTTGGAATCCGTAACCTTGTAAAGGTGACCGCCGCTCTTGTGAAAGTAAAGCGCATTGTCATGCCAGGTCAAGCCCTGCGCACCAGAGAGAGCGACTGGCATTTTTTCTACTTCGATATCCGGATTCTCAGATTGTCCGGTCACGGAAATACGGTAGAGACCTTTATCGCCTTGATCACTGGCTAACAAGCGTCCTTTACCGTCCGTTGTGAGTGAAACCCAACTGCCTTGCTCATCTTTGGGAACTTCGTACAACAGCTCAACTTTGAAACCTTTGGCGACTTTGATGCCCGCGGTAATATCCTCGATATCGAGACCGCTCGGGTTTGAAATTCCTGGCTTACCCCAGGGGCCACTTCCAAAGTTACCCATGTTTTTCAGCTTCAGGTTCCAGGCAGAATCATCAAAGTTTAAGAGCTTCCAGCCTTTGGCTTCGGAATTCGTAATTTTCCAATCGGGAGTCGAAATAATCTGTTGTTTCTTTCCCTCTGCGGTTTCAATTTCGAGTTTGAAAATGAATGCAGCAACTCCGCCATTATTATTGGCCCGTACCGCAATTTGATTTGAGCCGGTTTGAATGAGTTTTTTAGCATCAGTCTTCATGACAGGATTGCCCCAGTCAGTCGCGGTACCAGCATCTTTTCCATTAATCCAGACTGTTGCTCTGTTATCACAGGTGAAATAGAGCCGTGCAGCTTTGATTGGGCCGGAGACTTCGAATTTTTTGCGAAGGTAGATCGGCTCGTTACTCGTGGGTTGATCCGTGCGCCAGACCCAGCTTGGAGAAGGCTTTTCTGAAACCCAGGCAAACCTCTTATTCGTGCGAGTTTTTGTTTTCCCCGTTTTTTTGGACGGGGGAGCCTTTTTCGTATTTTCGACTGCCGCTTTGAGAACCGCCGCAGCTTCCGCACCGGCTAAGGGGCGGTATTGAAGGTTCTTAAACTCAACTTTCATCGGAGGGCCAGCATGAAGTTGAAGGCCAAGAACACCTTTCGCAAACGCATCGGGATGATCATCAGTCAAATCGATCGTGTTAACCCCATTGATCTGATGGACCATCCGGTTTCCGACGGCCACGATACGAATTTCGTTCCATTCCCAATCGACGAGTTTTTGATTTTTGTCGCCGATCTCCGCAACAACTTTCGGCTTACCTTCCGCACCAGCTTCGACTCGTTGGAACCGTTGTGCGATAATCCCACGCCCCGTTTTTTCGCCATACATCATGCCGAAAAATTCGGGTTTCGGGTGCAGATCGGCCTGATAACCTTTAAGGATAAATTTCTCCGGATCGACTAACTCACTGCGATATTGAACTCCCGAGTTGTTACCTTTAAAACGGACGGTGGCCTTGAACTCAAAATCACTCACTATTCCGTCTTGCCAAACCAAAAAGGTATTTGGTTTGGCTGGTTTATCCGCAGTTGTTTCCCCGACAATCGCCCCGTCCTGGACGGTCCAGAACCCTTCCCTTCCGGCCCAACCCGTGAGGTCTTTGCCATTAAAAATATTTTGAAATTCCTGAGCGTTGACCGCACTGGTAATGCATAACAGGAAAATGAAAAGCAGGCAGACGGGTTTTTGCATGGTAGTATCCCGGTCAAAAGGGCGAGTAATGATCGATAAAGTGGAAAAACAATATTGAACTTTTTCAGGTGCTAAGGTGTTTCGTGACCTGAATGACTTTGATGATATCCCGTTTTGAAAATCGTTCGAAATCAGTTTTCATCTTAACATTGGATCCCCAGACATGTCGAGCGCGTCGTGCGATACATGTCCTGATCGACACGGAAAGTTGAAGCAGTAACCGTAACAGTGTCGTTCAATTGGAACTGCTTGCGTCGCTGATTCGTTGACGGAGATAATTGGCGCGGGCGGCATTCCGTTCACCGGATTCCAATTCGCCTCCTTGCAATTTCTGTAAATGAGCGGGTTGAGTAAAAATGAACATCTCATTCAAAGTCGAGATAGGCAAATCTTCAATCAGCCCCAGATTCACGCCCATCCGCACACTGGAGAACACCACCATCGGCAGCGTGGTTGAACCCGGT
>NZ_CALEMX010000385.1 GCF_937910335.1 uncultured Gimesia sp.
CGAAAATATTTCCTATAAATAACTATTTCTCGGCCGGGAAAATGATCACAAACAAGAAATTATTAACTAAAAAAATGCTTCTGGATTATATCCAGGATACCCAGCGTATTTTTCCTGGGGTACAGTTCCAAATCACTGAAACAGAAAAGCAAATTGAGGGAACTAACGAGATAGTCGATGCCATGGTCGATGCAATATGGGAGAAAAAACGTATCCGTTTCGTGGTGGAAACCCAGCTTCCATTTAATCCAAAGTCGATTCAAGAAGCGATAAAGCGGGTCAAAAAATCAGCTGAGCAACTCAAAGTCTATCCGTTAATCCTGACTCCGTATCTGTCAGAAGAGCAACTCGAAGTTCTGGAAGAACTATGTGTTAGTGGTATCGACTTATGTGGAAACAGCGTGATCGTTGCCCCCGGTAGGTTACTCCTCTATCGCAGCGGGAACCCCAATAAGTATCCCAGCAGTAGCCCAATTCGTAATGTATATCGAGGCACAAGCTCGATCGTCGCACGCACATTTCTACTCCGGCCAGAATATGAGACTTCGCAGGAGTTACTAGAAGAAATAGTAAACCGCGGCGGTGAAGTTACCCTTCCCACAATATCTAAAGTCAGTTCAGCCTTGGTGGATGAATTGATTCTTGAACGCAAGAAACAGGGACGGGCAACAAAACTTCGTCTGTTGCAACCAGAGAAACTCCTGGATCGCTTGGCTGAGAAATTTGAAGCTCCGGTGATTCAACAACAGTTTATTGGTAAGTTGTCCCTTGATGAAATGAAATTTCAATCATTAATTCAAAATTGGAAACAAGATTCATCTGAATCTATTGTGCTAACTGGCAGTTCATCATCAGACAGCTATGCCACAATGGCTCGAGAACCAATCCAACAATACTATTGCACGGATTTAGCAAGTTTATTGAAATATCTTGGAGAATCGGTTCGTGAGAATGATCGATTTCCTAATATCCAAATATATGAAACTGACGAACCAACAGTGTATTTCGACATTAGAAACAGCATCAATGCTTCTCCATTGCAAACATTTCTTGAACTCAATACTGGCGAGAAACGTGAACGTGAGACAGCAGAGCAGGTACGCGAAAGTATCCTTAATGACTTAATATAGTAATAAGAGAACCAAATGAATGCTCTACAGACACTAAAGACAACTCTGCTTGACCTTGATCGTGTGATCGGTGACAAAGTCCCATTGATCATCGGTGGCGGATTTGGACTATACCTTCGACAGGAACAACTCAGAGAGTCAAATGAACAAACTTTAATACAACAACTTCCAGAACCTAGAGCCACTAATGACATAGACCTGTTTATCGGAATGGAAGTTCTCGTTAATGTAGATAAAGTTAAAGCCATGAGACAAGAAATAGAAAAACTAGGATTTACGCCAATCGAGAAAGCCAAGTATTTTCAATGGGTTCAGAACAAGGCTGATGGCGGACAAGTAAAAATTGATATCCTGTGCGGCCCATTAGGCAATTTTTCTGAACAACTACACACAAATGGATTACCACGCATTCGTCCGAAAGCCCCAAGCGGCGAACTAAGATTTCATGCTCGACATACGGATGAGGCTATAGAAGTGGATACTCGCTCCATCGCTATTCAGATACAGGGACAATGTTCGGATGGCAAAGAGAAAAGAAGTACGATTTATATTCCTCATCCTTTTACTTATCTGATGATGAAACTCTTTGCATTTGATGATCGTAAAAATGATCCCGAAAAAGATGATGGCCGCCATCATGCGATGGACCTTTATCGGACCGTTGGCATGATGAATGAGTCTGAATATGAAGAGGCTCTGGCCTTGGGGAATTCATACAATCAGGACAAGCGAGTAAAACGAGCCCGTCAGATCGTATCTAATAGTTTCGATAAAGAATTCGATCTCGGTATAATACGACTTCGTGAGCATACCCTTTTTCGTCCCGAATTTGACATTCAGAAATTTCAGAGCGTGCTAAAGGAAATCTTAGTTATTCCAGAATAGGAACTGAAGCAACTGATCGCCGCTGATGAGCAGGCTCAGGAACGCTCAGCGATACATCAATCAGTTCCAGGTGTCGGAGAGATTACAGCGGCCCTGCTGATTGCAGGGTTGCCAGAACTGGGGAGTCTGAACCAAAAACAGATTGCACGGTTTAAACATCTTTCTATACTCAAGGCAGCCTTGAATATACAGGCTAATTCCGCTCTTATTCAAGGCAACCAACAATAATCGCATTATCATTGAAGAAAAGAACTTAAGTGAGTATCGGAAACTTTTCACAACCAGACCAAACTAGTACAGGCCAATAAGATCAGCGTTGGAAGAGATTGAAGGCGGGATCTGAAACTAAGCATAGTGACACGCTGAACCCGATTTATTTAACAATCCGGACCGAAATTGCAGTTTTTCGGCGACTGAACTACGCCCGGTTAGTCTTCAGACCGGTATCGAGTCGCAGGGGCGTCTCGAACCGCTGCTCGAAGCCCGGTCAGTAATAATTCTTTTCGCTCATCACTGAGTTTTTCCCAAAGCTGTAGCAATTCGAACAGCTCATCGGTCAATGGGACCCCCGATAGGTCCCCCAATGTGCGATTTGCGTTTTCACCCCTATTTTTACCGAGTGGCTGAGACACCCTCCGGGTGTACTTCTTCTTAAGCCAAATCAAAACCATCACTTATATTTTCAAGGCCTTTGTCACTCTGACGAAGGCCTTATTTCATTCCTCCCCACTAATACGCGTTATTAAAACATAAGTAAAGCATGCTGAAATCTTCTACAGTCTTCGGAACCGAGGGGAGCTGAGCACTGTTCATTGAGAAGAGTTACTTCTGCAGATTGCGGTAAAAAGTGCCGCGAATGTTTCGCATCGACTGCCAGATATTGGTTTTAATATCTTGCGGCGAAACGCAGACGAACAGATAGCCGTGCTTGGTTGTTTTGCCTGTCCAGGCCTGAATTATAAGATTCAGCGTTTGCGGTTTCTGGATGACAAACGGTTCAGTCCAATTGACCGTTGCCGAATATTCTGTGAGCCCCTGGGGGTAAATCTTTTGGGGATCGACCGGTATGACTTTTGTCAGTTTGCAGGTAAACTGGCTGGTATCGATTTTCTTTTTTCGGCTGTTGAAGATGGCACGAGACAGACCTTGATAGTACGTGAGTAACTCACGTTCGATGTTTTTTTGTGTTAGTTCACTGCCGGGATCAATTTTAAATACGAAAAAGTAGGAGAAAAACGTCTCCGATTTTTCCTGAAACATGCCCGGCGAAAACCGGGCTTCTTCGATCCCATTGAACTGCATTTCTTTGGCAAATGAAGGGGGCAGCGAAATTTGCTCCCCCTTCCAACCGGCCGGAACAATGATGTGCTTCGCCAACTCCGAATCGGCAGCCAACACGGTGTTCGTAACTGACAGAATGGCAAGAAAAACTGTAAAACGGCGCATATCAATAGCCTGCATACAAGAGGTTTTCAATCATGAGGAATGCGGGAGTCTAAATCGAGGCGATTTCGAAGCCGGTGCGGTAGTCCCGCGTCAAGTATTTGTTGGCAGCCGAGTTGTTTGTGAATTTGAGAGCTTTGCCATCGAATTCGAGGGTTTCGCCCGGGAAGAACGCGGCAACATTTCCTAATTGCACGGCTTCGGTCAGATGGCCTCCGTATTCAAACCCGTCGCTGGGCTGTTTTCCAGACAGACAACCATCGACCCAGCCGTGATAATGGTCGAGGCTTTCCACCGGTTCTATTTTAACACCTTCGATGTTTACAAACGGCTGGCTGTAATGTGGTAGAATCATATTGCCTTTTTCACCGACGAAAATCGAGCCTCCACCCGGCAGAGATTGGCCGGGTAAAAGTTTGGCGATTCCATTACTTGGCCGCCGTCCGCCATCGTACCAGGTAATCGGCAGGCTGCGACTGGCCGTATACTGTGTGCCGGGAATGACGTATTGAATAGTTTCCTGGGCGGGCCATACTTCATCGTTCATGCCGGTGTGTTCCGAGCGCACGCTCAGCGGGTCGCCAGTGATTTTGAGGGCCGTGTACACCGGGTCGAGTAAATGGCAGCCGAAATCGCCGATGGCTCCGGAGCCGAAGTCCTGCCAGTCTCTCCAAGTAAAGGGATGGTAAACTCGGTTTCCGCCGTAAGGACGCATGGGGGCAACGCTGATCCAGAGGTTCCAATCGAGCGATTTCGGCATCGCTCCATTTTTCGCAGGCCTGTCGAGCAAACCGCTACGTCCATGCCCGGTGGTGCCAACCCAGGAATGTATGGCCTTCACCTTTCCGATGGTCCCATCTTGAATCGCTTTCGCTGCGGTGCGATAAGCCGAGTGCGAATGGATTTGGTTTCCCATCCGCGTGATGACGCCCGATTTTTTTGCTTGCAGTCGCATTTGACGGGCTTCCCAAACCGTGCGCGTCAGCGGTTTCTGACAGTAAACATGTTTACCGCGTTGCATAGCATCGATGCTGATGATGGCGTGAGTATGGTCGGGGGTTGAAACCGAGACGGCGTCGATTTTATCACCCAGCTCATCTAGCATTTTTTTGTAGTCTTGGTAGACAGGAGCCTCGGGGGCCAAAGGCTTGACTTTTGCCGTCCGCGACAAATCGACATCGCAAAAGGCGACACATTTCACTTTATCGTGGCTGGCGATGAGCTTGATGTCGGAATACCCTTTGCCATCGGTGCCGATGCCTGCAAACTGCAATTGCGAGTTCAAATTTTGTCCGCGGACAATTGCTGGTGCGGCGAAAGCGGACGCGGCTGCGACGGATGTTTTCAAAAAATCTCGGCGGGTGGTATCTGAGTTGGATGTCATGATTGCGGGTTTCCTGATGAGTTTTTGAGTGGGAAGTATTTTGGGTCAGAGCCGGTTTATGATTTTGGGTAGAATTCCGATTATAACATAAACGGTCCGCGATACGTCAATTGAGTTAGCGTGACGAAGTGTCAGCAAATTCGAAATTCGTTCTGAATCTAGGTATGATTGAAATCCATGAATCTTTCAAAACCTGTCAGCCTTCGATTTCCTATTGGATTAAGCCTGAATCCACTCGAGGCCTATTTCGCTTCCTATTTCAACATCGCGCCCATGTCTAAGTACCTAGCCTGAATCGGCCAGAAGGTCTGCACCCATTTCAGTGAGTCCGAACGCTTCATCTATGCAAAAGCAAAATATTGCCAAAGCATGGTTGAAGTAAATGGCCCTGAAAAACAGGCCTATGAGAAGCTTAACCAATGCATGGTGATAGAAACGATTGTCTTCAGATCCAGAAAATTATTAACTATTATTTTTTAGCGGACTTCTGACTCATTAGATAGGATATGAGATGGGCCATTGCCTGCTCGTCGACCTGTTTTTCCAGACCTTCTGGCATGAATGAAAGTCCTGAACTACGAAGCTCGTCGATATTGATGCGTAGAATCGTTGACTCGGTTCCATCCGGTTTTCGTATAGTGATACTGTTAACACTCTCGTTCGAAATCATGCCTGATATCACCAGACCACCCTCTGTTACCAAAGAATAATTCATGTATTGTGGTTTCACTTCGCGGTT
>NZ_CALEMX010000386.1 GCF_937910335.1 uncultured Gimesia sp.
CTCATTGCGTGTTGCTTCATTAGGATCGATAATTGATAATCGAACAACTCCACTCATTATATGATCACTTATTCTTAGGGTTAAATAGCCACAATTTTCATTTACTATTTTCGAAGTTGATCATTTATAAAATCACGATATCAACTTTCCGGACTGATTAAACCAGGACGACCATTGGAAGGTGTGCCCAACCCATTGACACTCTTTTTCGGTTGTGTAGCTGCCTTCTTTTGTTTTGCTTTCCATTGACCTGTCGCTGGGCTTGTCAAGACTGGTACCTTTGTGCCAGCGGGTCGTTTCGGTGCAGTTTGTCTTATTTTTTGCTGTTCTTTGAGTGCTTTAATATTCTCTGGTGATAAAGAGGGTTTTTTAATCAACTCAGTACGAACCGTTGGTGCAGCGGGCACTTGTGGAATCTGTGAAGCAGAGCTGGGAGGCAAGACATTCTCCGAATGCATCATTGATTCCGGACTGATGGGACCAGGAACGGAATAGCGGCAATCAGGACAATCGCTACCATAACTGGGTACTTCTAACACGCCGTCCAGATACAATTCTCTATCCGTTGGTGTTGCAGTAAATAATCCCGGACCACCTGCGGGTACATGTTCCGATTTCAGTGGCGAAACTAATTCTGGTGTCACCATAATAACCAGTTCCGTTTCTCCTTCTGTATATTTAACTCTTCGGAAGGCTGCTCCAATGAGCGGTAGTTCTCCCAGAAAAGGAGTTTTGGAAGTTTCTGCCGTCTTTCGGCTGGAAATCAACCCGGCAATCACCATGGTTTCACCAAAGTTCATTTCAACCGCGGTATTAGCACGGCGAACAGTTAAACCAGGGACAGTCGTCCCGGCAACCTGCACTGCATTGGAAAAATCTCTTTCACTAACTTCCGGTTGTACTTCCAAGCGTAGTCGACCGTTCCCAAGAACAATAGGCACCGCTTCCATTCTGACACCGAACTCACGCCATTCAATAGTAACAGTCCCTAAACTTTGTGGCACGAGAATGGGAAATTCACCACCAGAAAGCAAGTTGGCAGGTCTTCCACTGGTCGTTACCAATTCTGGTTCTGCTAATATTTTCAGCAACGCTTCCTGCTTCAATGCTTCGATAAATGCCTGGAAAATACTGGAGCCATCCACTAAACCAAATCCCAGAGAAGTACCACTGAGCAGGTTCTGGGACGCCGTCAGAGCAGGGGGGCCACCAAAGGGCACCGTAATTCCGGTAATTGGCACTAAGGATCCGGGGGTACTGTAAACATAGCCTGATTGATTTAAAAAGAGCCAGTTCACACCCAACTGTCGAATTTTGGAGCGCTGGACTTCCATAATCTTGACTTTCAAAAGAACCTGCTGTACTCCAGCGAGTTTCATTTGATTCAGCACACCGTTGGGGAAGAACTGTTCAGCGATTTCTACCATTTCGGTAATCGCTTCCGGCTGTGTGACCCATCCACGTAAAACAACAGAATCCTGTACTTTGATCGCTTGAACTGAAGAGTCGGGAAACAACTGTTTGAGATAGGCTTGTAAATGCCGTGCATCGCCACTCACAAATGTTTCAATAGAGTGGACTTTCTGGTTTTCATCGGTGATCACCAGAGTCGTCACACCGGGAACTAATGCCTGCACTCTGATCTCATTTGGAGTGAGGGCAGTGATGCCGAGCACTGTAGGATCGAAGCCATCGACACGTTTTATCTTGCCGGGAAACTTAAGAATCTTGGAGAATTTTTCGGTAATTTCGAGCTTCGACTTAGCAGCTGTTACCTGAACGACTGGCTCGCTTGCTCCGGCGGGAACAGGCTGCTCAACCTGTGAATATCCTTTGACACTAATGAGACTACACATCAATGCCACGAACAAAGGAAAACGATTCATTCTTAAGTGTTTTTTGAAGGCCAGCATCCGTGCCCCTTACTTTTTAAACAGTCGCACCATCTTATTCAGGTAAATTCCGAATTTTCGATGATACGATAAACAGACTTCTTCTAAACTCTGATCAAGACACCCTTTGCACTCAAATCATCCTCTTGCATCCGTTGCCAGAGCAGGGCAGTGACCAGATCAGTTGATTTTCGTTTTTTGTTTCGTAGTAAATACTTCCCACAAATTTTTGAGTGCCGCTTTTTGATCTTCGACTTCTTCTTCCAGGATTTCAACTTCCTGAATCATCTTTTCTCCACCGGAGAAGACCTCGACTTCCCACATCTTTTTCTCTGGTTCTAATTCTGCCTCTACCGAAGCCATCTGCTGAGGTTGCTGTTGTTCATCCAAAAACTGTTTGGCTGATTTTGATTCACTGTTATTGTCAACCAATCGCTGCGGGCCTTCCTCTTTCACGTCTTTTTGACTCGTTTCGCCGTCTTTCAGATACTCACTGCCTTCAATCGAAAACACTTCAGCCAGCTCATCATCGTCGAACTGAACATCTTCCGTATCTGCGTGATCAGAAGCTGCCCTCAATGCGAGGTGTACTTCACCTTTACTTTCCGCAAGTTTCAAAATGGCCCCTTCTCGTGGAGCAAGTAATAATGAAATGTTCTTTGATTTCACCTGATTGCTGTCGGACCCTCCGGCATCTGTTAAACTGTCTGTAGCAAATATTTTCACTCGTTCCAGGATCACTTTTGTGATGGTCGTCATGCCTCCCTGTGGCTTCCGCGCTGTAAACGTAACATACACATCTACAAAATCCCCCGGAAGAATTAAACCACTGTGTGTTTTGGTCATATCTACCGAAGTTGTGAAGACTCGTTTTCCATCAGGAATTTCTACAGAGGCCCCACGTACTCCCTGTTCACTGAGTTTCGCTTTCATCACGATTTCACCAGGAACTGCCCGGGTCTTAATGGAGCGTTCTTTATACTCTTCCAGTTTTGTAACTGATCCTTCCGGTATTTGATCAATGGCCCATGATTTGAATTTTACATTGGACTCATTCAAAGGTGTTCCGGGTGCGATCTCAGCAATTGTCACCAGGACATTTGCCGTTTCGACCACTTCCTTATCGTCACCCTTATTGAGTACCTGTCTTACACCCAGCATTGCAACCAGTCCACAACCGACTGCAACGACCAACATCATCACTGACTTTAATTTCATAACTGTCACCCGTCAAAGAGACATAAACCAAGCAGCTCTCGAACTGGAAAACAGCCTGATCTTTACAATATCAGGATCTGTTTACCGAAGCGTCGACTTGATTTTCGCCTGAATTCTCAGGTTTACAGAAAGGAATTTCTGTCATCATTGTCAACATCGGCACTTCGAGAGTACTTGCTTCAATTTATAACGATTTTATCGATTGAAATCATAATTCTGGTTGTAGTGACAATCCTGCCAACCACAACGCCTAACCCGCACTTGTTGTATTTCACTTATTTTAACATTTCGTGTATTCATCATTTCCTGCTTACAGCAAGCCTGCATAGAAGAAATATGCGATGGAACCAATGCAGATGGGAATCCCATAAGGTAAAAGGTACATCGTTGGTTTTCGCTCTTTGGCAATTCGCGACAGTTCCCTTGGATTCTTTACCGAACGCCATTCGTCCAGAATCAAGATAGCCTGCCCCAAGTGCGTGTAAAACTTCTTGCGATACAGGACCATTGCGATGGCCATGACTGCACCCACAATCGTTGTAACGCAGAATGCATAAAAGGTAATCTTCACACCTAACCAGGCACCGATTCCTGCCATCAATTTAACATCACCGGCTCCCATTCCGCCTACGCTGTACAAGGGGAGCAGGGTCGCCAGACCGACAACCATTCCCAACAGTCCCCAACCAAGTCCCGCAAAACCTCCTGTCCACGTCATATAGACCAGACCGGAAAGTACCATCGGATATGTGATCCAGTTTGGAACCCGCAGTTCTTTACCATCAATGTAAGCTGCATAAATCAAGACAATGGAAACAAACTTGACGTGCCAATTCTCCAGAAGTATCTGTTGCCAATCCATCAATATGGCCTTTCTTATTGAATCTTATCGAAATGCGTTTCGTTGCATTTCATGAGGGAATTATTTTATCACTTATAAACAAATCAGATCGATTCTCTGGATGAAAGAACCGGAACGACCTGATCTGAATTATTCAACAATTGAACTCTTATTATTCAGTTTAGGTCACAAGCTAAGGTGAGCAGGGAATATCTTGTAATTTTTCCCGATTTGGAATAACCCACTGGAAGACTCGTGTATTGCCATGCATATTGCTGGCATCGACTCCAGAAAGATTAACAACGGCCACATGTTAGAAACGAAGTAAACCATACGATGACCGGAATCATCAGCATGATTAGCTCCAAAACCGCTCCCACCTGGGCATCAATGCAGTAAGGAAACATTCTGCTCTCTCCTTGAGAAATAAAACGAACACACAATGTCGGGTAGACTGACTATTCGCTGGAAGTACTTGAAAAAACGAATTCCTGGAGAATCTGATACGCAATAAAACGCTCAGTCGAAAAGTTCGACTGAGCGATTTACTCATAATAGCGTTGTAATTCAATCAACCTCTATTAGGTCAATGCATCACGAACAGCTTCGAACTTCGCGTTGGCGTTTGTTCCAACAGCCTGAATAGCTGTTAAACAAACAATCACGATCAGAGCCAGCATCACAGCATATTCAACTGCTGTTGGGCCATCTTCTGAAACGAGGAAATTCTTGATGCTCTTTGTAAGATTCTTCATTGTTGTTGCTCTCTTTCTTTGCGATTGGAGTTGATCATGGACCACATGTATCAACACAAAACAACCAAGCTATGCTGGATGTGACACAACATGCCCTCATCTTCACATAACTCACCCGAAATAATTGTTTCTTTGAGTTACATCCTCAATAGAAACACCCAATATGCCCCCTCTATAGAAGAGCTGAATTTTCTGAATTCATGATTTGAATTTCAGAAATATTATTGGAGATTTTAATAGTTACAAAACAACGGAATAATAATTCCGAAATGATGTCAAACTTGTCTGTTCTCATTCACTCATCGTTAGTCAAAGTAAAATGGTAACACTCAAAAGTAGTTCACGGGTTAAGACAGTCAAGCGGATAAGTAAAAGTTTTTTAGAGAAAAATGAGCAGTTGATCATAAGAAACATTCAAGAAGTGCTAAGCTTTATCTACCCAAGGAATTAGCTTGATGATGATAAAAAACCACTGACATTTTTTGTTATAATGTTTTAGCGTGCTGTCTTCTTTTTCTTGAGCGGGCAATTCATGCAGAACTCTGCTTGACGATTTTGGCGTGAAGCGACATCGCGAACGTGGCTCATTTTTTCAGATCGCCATTACTTCAGACGCTGCCAATCCTCGATCTTTTGCTGCATTCTCTGTCGGTCGAGCTCATCAGGGCTTGTATCTTGGATTGCCTGTTTGATGATCTCTACTGCCCGTGCATGTTCTCCCTGGCTATGGTAACTGTTAGCCAGTTGAATCTGCACCACCGGCAGCTGAGGCACTTGCTGCGATGTGTACTGCCATAACGAGAGCCCATCTTTCCAGACATACAGATATCGCTCTGTAAGCAGACTGTATCTGGAAAGCAAAGCTAAGATAATCACTCCAAATACTGTCGGAACCAGATAACCGGAACTCTGTTTCCCCCTTAACATTGGCACAATCACATGTTGCTTGATTGATTCTAAGATATGTACGAGAGCGCTAAACACTAGTGCAAAGAAGGGAATACATGGCAGATATAAATAGCGATCATTCATCAAAGTCGTGATGGGAAATAGATTCAGGACAGGCAACAACAGAAGCAGGAAAGTGCAACCTGCAAACAGAATCAGAGGCTGCCGTTTGCCCATACGAATAAACAAAATTGCCGCGGTCATCCAGCAGAAAAGAGAGATGACAACCTTCCCGCCGATTTCTGATGTAGGTGGATCATAGAGTACAGATCGCGCATCGGGCCATAACAGCATCTGGACATACTTTGACATAATGACGGTATCGATCGAGAGGATTTCCAGTTTACTCATCCCGAAGTGATCTCTCACACCTCCCAGTTCACTGGTTTGTGCCAGCATGGTAATCACCAGCAAGATCAGGGCACAGCAGCCTGGAAAAATCTGCCGTTTCACTGCTTCACGGAATGGTACTTTTGCTACACCATAATCAAAACAAAAGACAATCGCAGGTACGATCACCGCTAATGCCTTGGAAAGCAGGGCACCGATAAAGCAAAGAAATCCCGAGGTATTCTGCTCTAAAGTTCGATCTTTTCTGAGCCAATACCAGAGCGAGGCAAGAATAAATGTTGCAGACAATAAGCCTTTACGGGAAGAAATCCAGACGACCGTTTCCACCTGGACGGGATGAATCGCAAAAACGGCGGCGGTTGCCCAGCCGATCAGTCGATTTTTGGTAAACCGCGTCACTAATAAAAAGACAAGCACGGCATTTACGGCGTGCAGCAGAATATTGGTAAGATGATAACCGCCTGCCCACAGCCCATAGAGAGTGTGATCCAACAGAAATGAGAACACGGTAAGCGGTGCATAATTTCTTGTTACAACTTGCGTTGTGATCTTTTGCAAATTATCGGGATGCCAACTCTTTACGAGCGGATTGTGAATCACATACCAGGGATCATCCCAGTTAACGAAATCAAAACTGATGGCCATCCCGAAAGTGATCAGTACAACCAGTACCAACGAAATAATCGGAACCAGCTGACTTTTGATCGCCTGGCGTAATTTCCATGGTGATTGTAGTTGATTTTGATGCATCAGATTCTATATCCCTTACCTTTCAGGGACGAAAGAAGAATTCCCTGCTTATCATTAACATAGGTCGTGGACAGATATCTGCAGATGAATTGAGCGAAACGATGATTAATTGCATCATCAATCGGGGCATCAAACATGATGATTGTCAGAATCAGATTAATCGGAAACACGGCTCGCGACATACAATTTCATCTATTCCAGTACGCTCTCATTTAGTTCGCTCTTCATTTCATAAGCTAGATTTGAAGAAGATCTTGCACAGATTGAAACACCAACTCGAGACCGTACTCGGAGGCCGACATGTTGAAACCAGTTTTACTACCAGATCAGAAAAACAAACAGGCAGAGGCCGTGATTGCACCGGACTGTGCAGAGATGATGTCGCAGTTTCGAAATCTGGAACCATTACTTGAGGAAATTGAACGCGCGTCGCTTCCACAGGGCAAAACGATCGTGGTCATGCCCGCTTATAATGCGGTCTCCACCTTGAATCAAACGCTGAAAGATCTACCAACGGGTATTGCTGACGAAATCATTCTCGTTGATGATGGAAGTACGGATAATACTGTTGAACTCGCATTGAGCCACGGGTTAACCGTCATCAAACATAAAGAAAACCGTGGTTATGGTGGTAATCAGAAGACCTGTTATCAGTATGCACTGGAACATGGTGCGGAATATATCGTAATGCTGCATCCCGATTATCAATACGACAGTCGTGTTGTTGGAATGACCATTGAACTCCTTAAACTGGGGATTTGTGATGTGGTTCTGGGTTCCCGAATCCGTACCCGCCGCGAAGCACTTTCAGGAGGCATGCCGGCCTGGAAGTATCTGGCCAATCGTTTTTTGACGATTACAGAAAATATTGCCTTAGGGCAAAACCTGGGAGATTTTCATAGTGGATTTCGTGCCTATCGCAGAGAGGTCCTGGAAACGATCCCCTATGAACACAATTCCAATGATTTTGTATTCGACAGTCAGGTCTTGGCGCAAGCGGTTCACTTTAACTTTCGGATCGGCGATATTCCCGTACCGGTCCGCTACTTTGCGGAAGCTTCCAGCATCAATTTCAAACGCTGTGTGAAATATGGACTGGGAACGCTCGCGGTTCTAGCACGATTCTGGGCGCAACGCCTGAGAATTCGCCCTTCGAAAATCTTCTTCAGTACTAAGGTCGATTCCGAAGCTGATAATCGTATTCAATTACAGTAAGTTCATCCGAACGGCATCAAACGAACTGACTGGAATTGAGTCCTGCTAACTTGATTCGGTGTTCGAAGAATCGTTCTTAGCCATTCGCATAATGTGCACAATGATCGCCAGGCCGATAAAGATGCCTAAGGCACTGAACCCGTAAACGGCAAAGGCACTGGACTTGATACTCCATACGCAACCGAATGCGGCACACAGCGTTGAAATTCCCATTGCCAGATTCCAGGCAACCCGTTTGCCACCTTTAGGCATATTCTCACCAAGAATTTTTGGCGAATTCATCATGAAAAAGAATGTCAAATAAGCAATCGGAAGCAGAACCATCCCAAACATGGAGGTGGGAACGGCCAACCATGCTTTGGCTTCCCCTTTCCAGAAAAATGAACCAACCATACCCGTAATGGCGGGCATGTAACAGCCGATACGATGATACGTTCCCCTGGGCGCTACTCCCAGCATTTCACAGAACACAAAACCATTGATTAGCATCAGAATGATAATGGTGGAAATAGCCATCGCTACAACCCCCAGACCAAAAACCAGTTGTGAGACGGTTTCGCCGGCAAGAGGTTTGAGAGAGGATGCCAACTGGAACGCGTCCCGATTAACGAGCATGGCTGCTAATGTTCGTTCTGGCAGGGGGAGTTCCGACCGTTTCTGTTTTAATGCAGGCTCATTATCTTTCAAATCATTCCAAGTCGCTTCCGGTAATTCTGTTTTCAACCGGCTGTCTAATAATTTGTGGTACTGTCCTAATAATCCGGGGTCAGCTTGCACGACCTGACCTTGAGCATCTTTTTCACCTAGTAAACCAGCAGCAGGCTTGGCATGAAACTGTGAGGCAGCAGCAATCACGACGCAACTGGTGGCCAGCAGGAATGGAATAAATAGACCTGTTGAAAGATCGAATGCCGCCAGCCCGCGGAAATCCTTATCCCAACCTTTGGCACGCATGGAATAGGGAAGTAAAAACGTCATGTTAATCCCCACCGCAGTCGCGGCGGCGGTAATCATGACTTTCTGTTGATTTCCAACGATCAGATTTTTCCAATAATCAGCGTAGCCACCTGCCTGTGACAGCATGTCTGAAAACTCGGGTGAAGGATTCGAAAGCATGCTAAGATTTGGAATATATCCAGCAAGAATTTTCGCCCAATCCAAATCATTGGTTGAGAGGCTCATTTTTAATACCACGCCGAAGAAACAAAGCACGACGATGCCTACCATAATTTTCAGAATGGCTTCAAACAGTTTTATTCCCCAGCCGCCGGAATCGTAAAACCAGATCACGACACCTGAAACAAGAAACAAAGCAGCTGCTGCCAGATATTTTCCGTTCTCTCCATTGGCAAATATTTCAGGCGCCAGATTCTGTTGTAACGCTGCTGTCCCCAATGCATACTGAGGCATACACCATATCAAGTTCGCCATCAAGGTGGCGATGGCCCAGCCCCATCCCAGAACAGGACTGATATGATTGTTGATCGAAGCGAAAGGACGCTCTTTGGTTGATAACGCGACATAGCCAATCGCGCTGAGCATAACCACGCCCATAATCATTGCCAAAGGCTGTAGCCACATCAGGTGATATCCGGAAAGAATTCCGAGATACAAGCCACCCGCCAGCGAACCGCCGCCCAGAGTAATGGCACTCTGCAACCAGCCCGGACCGGAAAGTTTTGTGTAAACTTTTATCTTGGCGCCAGCGCCTTGTTGCTGGGCTTCCAAAATCAGCTGACGGTCTTGTTCAATCCGTGAATTTGCTGGTTCTTCTGTCATTGCAAACTCTTGCTATACCAATATTTATTGGCTATGTTAATGAAAGTGATTCGTCTCAAATACGGGAAGAACTAAGGTAACCGGATTAGGGCTGAGAATCAACCAACTGAAAACATTTTCAGAGTCCGCCTCACCTCTTATTTGCTACTCAAATAAGTTCATCCAGAAATTCGTATTCTGGGCTTGAAATCGAAGCGATTGAGCGATTCTGTCCTGATTTGACAGTCAAACATGGTCCATTTCACGGCTTGAAATATCCGGACTCAACGATTGTACGCGGGACGTTCAAGAAGATCTTCTATGCTGAAATCTCATTAATTTTCAACGATGCTCTCAAACAGATTTTCTAATTTCTGCATACTCGAGTCATAACCAAACATCTTCTCGATACGTTCCCGCGCAGCGGGCACGATTGACTTCCAGTTTTCATAGTGAGTGACGGCATTACAAATCTGATCTGCCAGCGCATCCACATTTCCAGGTGAAACCAATCGCCCCCATTCACCATTGGCAAGTATTTCTCCAGGCCCACTGGGACAATCTGTCGCTAGCACAGGAATCCGGCATGCCATTGCCTCTGCCAATACCAGACCAAAGCCTTCGTACAGGGAAGACAGGCAAAACAATTGTGCTTCGCGATAATATTGAAACGGATTACTTTGAAAACCTGCGAGAAAGACATAATCACTTAAACGTTTTTGTTGAATTTCTCGTTCCAGTTCTTCCCGACAGGGACCTTCACCCAGGATATGAAATCTTAAATTTGTAAGACCTTTCCCATAAATCAGTTTCTCCGCGGCATTTATCAAACAGGAAAATCCTTTTTGCAAATGCAGTCGCCCGCAACTGACAACATGAAATTGTTCCGGAGCGAGCTTGAGGTCGCCCTGGTTAAAATAGCCGTCGATCCGTTCCAGATTGATCGGATTATACATAGTTCGAACGGAAGCCGGATCGCAATCATAGCTGGCAATGGTCGCTTCTCTGACCCCTTCCGAAACAGCGAGAACGACGTCTGCCGTCTGATACGCCTTTTTCAAAAGGCGCTTTTTAAAAAATTGAAAACGACTTTCGTTACTTACGAGATCTTTTTCCGGGTCACATACGACGAGAGAAATTCGTTTTGTTTTTGCAACAGCCGTGGCAGGGCCTGCAATGAGCGTCATATGGAAGGTATGATCAAATACCAGATCAATCTGCTGCTCCCGAATGACGCGTGCCATATCAGCGACTAACTGTCGATGAATTCGTCCCGGCCAATTCCAGCGTGGAGCGGAATGCCTGGAATCAAACGCAAACACCGGTACATCTTCAGGAAGTTCTGCCAGCAGAGAACCCGTGTGAGAAACAAGATACAAAAGCGGAGCAAATTTCGCGCGATTTAATCTTGCCAGCTGATCCAGCAGTACACGTTCGGCTCCTCCGCCTCCCAAGCTTCCAATTGCAAAAAGAATCCGAATCTTCTTTGTCATTGAATGCTCGTATCAGAACGTCTTGAGGAACCGAACTTACTGTTCTCCAATAAATAATACCGGAAACGTGATCTATTTCTTTAAGCTGCCAGAGATAACAATCACCAGATCTTCAGGATTGATATATTTTCCAAATGCCTGCTGTGCTGCTTCCGCAGTTACCGCGTTGATCTTTTGTTCCAGCTTTGAATAGTAGGTCATATCGCGTTTTGCAAATAAGTTCGTTGACAAAATCGTTGCCAATGAAGCATCACTCGTACGAGAGACTTCCTGTCTTTCCAGAAAACCTTTCTGTGCATTGGCCAATTCTTCTTTCGTGATTCCTTTCGAAATCAACAGCGCCAACTCTTCCTTAATGGCTGTCTCCACTTTTTTCATATTGTCAGGATTACAACTGGCATAAAGTGAAATCGAACCGCGATCATCCACCGTACCCGCATGAATGACTGCCCCCACTCCATAAGCGAGTCCTTCCTTCTGTCGTACGCGATCTCCTAATCGAGAAGAGAGTCCACTTGAACCAAGTACAGAACCGGCAACCACGAGATCCGGATATTCTGGTGCGCTCGTATTCATGGGAAAAGTCAAACCCCCAAAATAAAAGGCGTTTGCTTTATCGGGTATGATAATCTCTTCTGTTTTTCCCGGAATCTTATGTGCCATCGTGGGAATATGCTGATACGAGGCTTTCGAATCCCAGTTTTCCAACATGGAATTGAGCTGTGTAAAGACGTCCTCTTCAGAAAAATCACCGACGACCGCAATTTCACCCACCGAAGCACCAATAAAGTTCTCATAGAGTGATTGCAGATCGCTTTGCGATAAAGCTTTGATTCGTTCGATCTCCTGATCGATGTCCGGCACATAGCGGGGATCTTCAGGAGCATAGGGGCGCAGTTGACGACGAACCGAGAGAATGGCCCGCGATTGCGGATCGGTCTTCTGTTTTTCCATCCCCGCGATCTGTTGTGATTTCATGACTTCCAGTTCCGCAGCAGGCAGAGTAGGCTCGCGCAGAATCATCTTCAGAATATCCAATACTTTCCCGAGATTCTCGCCACGCGTTTTGATGGAAACGCTTAACTCGCCGGGAGAACCGGAAATGCTTAACTGAGCACGCAATTTATTCAGCTCATCCTCAATTTCTTGACGTGTTTTGCTTTTTGTTCCCCGTTTCATGACAGCCGGGAGAAATTCACAGGCCGTTCGTTTTCCCTGTAAATTTTCCAGATTGCCATACCGTAGAGTCATCTTCAAATTGACTTCCGCTCCGCGTGTTTTCTTGGAAAGTAATGCGACCTTCACACCACCTGATAATGTTTTGACCGTCGTCCTTTTATTAATACTTTCAGGCGAGACATCGAAGTCTTCCCCTTTCGCTACCTCTTCGCGGCCTTTGTAATCGCCGATTATTTTTGCGATATCATCAATCTGAGGAATGGTCACTTTCTGACTTTTCTCCACGGGAACAAAGATCCCCACGGTACGGTTATTTTCTTTCAGGTACTGATCAGCCACTCGTTTGACATCTTCGGGAGTAACTTTCTCCAGCGCATCGCGATAGAGAAAACGCAGCCGCCAGTCGCCCATCGATACCCATTCGGTCAGTTCGACTGCCAGACGCGAGCTATTGTTCTCACCCTGTTCATATTGTTTTAGCAATTTTTCTTTGGCACGCGTTACATTTTCAGCTGAGATCCCTTTATCCATGACATTCTGTAGCGTGTCAAACAGAATCCCCAGAATCACCTGCGGATCATTTCCTTTGATGACTTCGGCCTGCAATCGTAAAACACCCGGATCATGCAATGCATAGAGCGAACCGGAAACCCGGGAGGCTTTCTTGGTTTTCACCAGCGCCTGATAAAGCACACCTGAGGGATCATCGGTGAGCGTCGTTTCCAATACATCCAGGGCAGCCATATCTTTATGAGCGGCAGCAGGAATATGATAGGCCACTCCTACAACAGGGACTTCCCCGATGCGGCGCAAAGTGACAATTCGCTCTCCTTCCTGCGGTGGTTCTTCGGTATAGGTTGCATCCAGTTTCCGCGCTGGTCGTGGAATGGTACCAAAATACTTATTGATCAAAGTAAGTGCTTTTTCCTGATCAAACTTTCCTACAACAATCAAAACCGCATTATCCGGTTGATAATATTTTTTGTAAAAACTTTTCAAGCGATCGATGGGCACTCGTTCGATATCGGCACGATTACCAATCGTCGATTTGCCATAATTATGCCAGTTAAATGCCGACGACATTATTTTTTGCATCAGCATCCGCGAAGGACTATTTTCGCCGCGTTCGAATTCATTGCGAACGACCGTCATTTCAGAAATCAGGTCTTCGGCTTTGACATAACTGTTCATCATCCGATCTGATTCCATCTTCAGAGCGAATTCCAGATTATCCTCACTGGCGGGCAGTGTTTCGTAGTAATTCGTACGGTCATACCAGGTAGTTCCATTAAAGTTGGCACCGCGCGCCTGCAATTCTTTGGGGATATTTTTGTGAGTAGGAGTCCCCTTGAACAACATATGCTCTAGCAGATGGGCCATGCCTGTTTCGCCATAACCTTCATGGCGTGAGCCAACGAGTAAGGTTAAATTGACGGTCACTTTGGGGCTCGAAGGATCGGGAAACAACAGAACTTTCATGCCGTTTACCAGCGAGTATTCTGTAATGCCTTCTACTGTCCGAACTTTTTCTGGTGCAGCAGGGGCATCGGCGGCGGAAAGAATTGTCTGGGAACTAAAGCTCATGACGGTAAATACCCCTGCGATTAAACTCCATTTAATTTGTTTCATCATCCGAAAACTCGCTCCACTTGAGAGGGTAAGCATTTTTGATTGTCCTTAACTCAACGGTGTCTCAATACTCATGCCGAAATTATAGGTAATTCATTAAAGATCAACAATCAATGACTGTCAGAAATCAATGAGTTCATCTTGATTTACCAGCTTGATTTAAAAAGGTAGATCCGATCCCCAATGCCATTCCAGTCCCCAGTCCCACGGCATGTGCCATATTTGCAATCGACCCAATGAATCCTGTCATGCAAAGAAAAAACCACCCGATGAGCATAAACACCATATTGGGAGGTACATGGAAAGTGGATTTCGGGTCGTACTTGCTTTTCATCCACATATAACCAAACATTCCATAGACCACCCCCGATAAGCCTCCGAAGCCAGGACCAGTCCAATAATATTGCGCAACATTGGATGGTATTGCCGTCACCAATACCAGTAATACCAGTTTGGTACTACCGCGATTCATTTCAATCGCGCCTCCCAGTTGATACGTCATGAAACAGTTGAACAATAAATGTAATGGTAGCCCGTTCGCGCCACTAAAATGGATAAAAATGGGGGTCACCAACCTCCAGATTTCCCCCGCGCGCACTTCCATCAGAGGTGATTTCGTAAAACTGATCATATTGCCTGAGAATTTAAAGGTGCAGATACTCAATGCCTGCCTGATCTGATCTCCATATTCACTCGTCTGCAAAAAGAGATAGACAACCACACTGATGCCGATCAACATCGAAGTCACAGGGCAACGGCTGGTAAAAGGGCGATTCCAGGTCTCGCGGACATTGACCTGTTTCTTGACCACTTCACGCGCTTTTTTGATCTTTTCATCACGAATTGCATCAGCTTCGCGCGAAACGTGCTGATACTGTTCCGCTTCCGGATTCTCTAAAAATTCGGCCAATGCGGCCTTGGCCTGTTCGACGTCATCTTCATCATAAACCCAGACCGTCCATTGATCGGACGAGGACTCGACAGTCACGCCGATTCCCTTAGTAAGCATATAGTCTTCAAAACGCTTTGCCTGCTGCTCCGACAGGAGCGAGCCAATTTTTCTCATTTGAAATCAATCCATGCCCAAACACGAACGAACCTGCCTTCCCTCCTGAATGCAGATTAACCAGTTTCGCTCACGACGATATTACTTCTTCACCAGGGCAGATAAATGTTTTTGAACCGAGTTTTGTAATGTTTTGTGATCTGACCACGGAGCATAATGCGCTCGCATGATAAACCCATAGGCCTCACCCACTTTATAGTCGGGAATGAACCATTGAAAATCCCACGCAGGATTCTTCGGTCCGCCTCCCGTAGGTGATTGGGCAAACCAGATTTGATCACGGTTTCGAAAAATCTGAGTATAAGAATAATCGCCACTAATACCATAGTACCAGGGCTGCGAATAAACATAGCCAGAAGGGTGATTGACGAGCGTCAGTGGAAAACCGGCTGATAATTTCGGAAAAAAGACAGCATTCTCCGGTGGATGTGTGCTATCGACACCATGCGAGGGTGTTCGGGCGGCAATTAACTTTTCGGGCTGATCTAAATGTGTTTTTGATTTTCCATAAAAACGAATGCGACGATCTTCGGGTGCCTGCATATAACTGGCCCAGAATAATCCGATATAACCATTTTTGAACAGATCGGCGCGCGGGATACATTCAAATGTATATTCAATGGTGCCATCATCCAGGATCTGATAACGACCACAGCTTTCCAGTTTCCAGTTCGGAGTCGGCGCCTGATAGAGTTCAACCGTGTCATCGGAAATAATCCTGATATGCATGGGAAATTTTCGCGGCTCGAATTTTTCCTTAAGGACTGAAACCCCATCATGAATATGTTCGAAATTCAACCCGGCAATCGGTGGCACAAACAAATTATCTTTCTGCCCCGCATACTTGAGTGATGCCAGGCCGTTATAACCTGCGCGATGTCCGGGCAGTTCTTTCGTACTGATCGCGGAATTATCAACGATCACCGCCGTCACATTTCTGCGTTTTAAAACAACCGTATGCTGATCGGTCAATCGATATTTGACTTTGGGATTGGTCAAGCTCGTGACGCCCGGCGCAGCATAGGGATGTGCTCCCGCCATCAGAGTAACGGCCATCATTAAAATTAATATTTTCAACGAATGTTTGAACCAGTTCACGTAACGTCGCTCCGCTTTCTATGACAGACAGAATAATTTGGTTTAGTCGGGTTGTTTGACTGTCTCCAGATAAGTTCGGAATTCCTGAATCCGACGCAGGTCAAATCCTTCCGGTGATTTCTCCAGGAGATAATCGGCATCTACCATCGCTTCCGTAATGCGCCCGGTCTGATAACGGAGTACCGCGCGCAACCAGCGTTCCTGTAGTAATTCCTCATCAATGGCGATCATGGTCTCGACATAGCGTAACATGGATTTGACATCTTCACTATCCCGCGCGAGATTTAACAAATTTCGCAGCATGCGTTTGATGATCTCTTTCTTAGGCTGAGCTTTTAAAAACTCTTCATCGACGCGACCACCATTCGCTGACAGAATGATGACTCTAGCCGCTTCATCACTCAGAGTTTTTCCCCCTTCGAATACATCTATCAACTGACCTTTTTCATCAGTTGAATTCACACGCACCACAAAATGACCAGGCAGACCGACTCCCTCGATATCGAGTCCTAATCGGCGGCCCATTTCCATGTAAAGAACGGCCAGCGTTATTGGCAGTCCTTCGCGATCTTCAATCGTCTCATTAATATAACTGTTCGAACGGCTATAGTAATTGGTGCGACTCCCATGAAAACCGGTTTCGCGGAACAGATATTGATTCAACCCCTCAAGTTTGACCTGGGGGGCTGCCTTGGGTGGCAGTGACTTTTGCACCTCATTCACCATGCCGGCTACCTGACTGAGATACGCTTTTAACTGCACTTCGGAATTATCCAACCGCGCCACCAGCAGGGCAGCTGAAAGTAAATCGATATCGGCCTCTTTTTTCCCGGCAAACTGCTGCTTCAGCTCCTCTCTCGTCGCGCGTTCATGAATCGATTGTGCCAACTCCTGCAGACGTTCTGCCTGTTTTTTGAGTAAACGTGCCCGCTCCTGCAAAGCCTGCTGCGCACGATTTTGATTCGTATCTTTGACCACCTGCTCAATCAGGGCTTCCAACGGTGGTCGATCCACTCTCAGATCTGCCGTCAAATCAATGATTTTCTGTGCCGTCTCTTTGGAAGGTCGATAGGGGGCAATCTCGGGTGCCACCTGAAAGCCTTTGAACGAAGCCACCGTATTCCGAAATTTCGCAAGCCCCACTTTGCCTTCCGTGTAACGTTGATCTTTGATTTCAAAGACCTGCTCATCATTCACAAAACATAAAATCCGATCCGCTTCCAGACGCACCTTTAACTGATTCCATTCGCCTTCGCGATAAGCATTACTTTTCTTTTCTTCTAACACACGCCATAAGTAAACATCGGGGCCATCGAAACGGCTGATGCGCAGATTTTTGTTACTGGGATAAAAACCATAATGCTTCGTGTTTTCATCGGAATAAAAAATCAGACCAGCGGCCCCGGATTCCTCATCCAGCTTTACTTCGACCGCGATTTCATACGGTAGCTCCGGCAAGGCTTCCTGCGAGACACATAAAGAGCGGCTTCCTAAACCAGCGCCAAATCCATCCACCATGATTCGGCCCGCCCGCTGACGCCAACGTGAACCAAACAAGGGCTTCCAAATACGCTCATCCAGGGTGCCAATTGTCAACCAGCGATTGATGGGAACCGGGTTCGGTTTTTCCAGCAATGTTTTCAACGCACTGATATTCACCGCATATCCCAGATTTCTGGTAACCGCCGACTTGAGTGTCACGATTCCCTGAACGCGTCCCTGAGAATCCAATACCGGTCCGCCACTGTTCCCGGGCTCGATGGGAATTGCCAGTTGAATCATCGGCTTGCCATCAATTTCTCTCGATCCCGAATTCACGCCTTTGACCACACTGTAACGCAATCCTTGTGGATTACCGAGTACGATCACTTCGGCTCCCTGTTTCAACGAATCGGGTTTTGCCAGAGGAAGCGGTTTCAATGCCTGAGCATCAATTTTTAAAACCGCGAGATCCATCTGACGATCGGTCGCATAGACCTCTTTGACGTCGTATTTTTTCCCATTTAAAAACTGCACAGAAATCGGCCGCGCTTCGCCAATGACATGTAAATTCGTAGCCACCAGTCCGTCAGCACCAATGACAAAACCGGTTCCAAGCCCTGCCTGCTGTCCATCGCGACCTGCAAATGTAACAGAGACGACGGATTCTTTCGCATTCGCAGCCAACTCCTCAGCCGTCAAGGGGCGACGGGAATCAGTCTGAACTGGTTGGGGACGCTTCGCGACGACCGGCTGTTCGGCATCCTTTTCCGCTGCGCTGATGATCTGCACAAAAAATAACAGGAACAAAGCAGACAATAAAGTGATTGCCTGTCGGCGAACGGTTCGCTCAACCGAAGTTTGACATTTGACCATCTGGAGCCATCCCACTGAGAGGAATAAGTTTAACGAGCTATAAAGCTATGACTATTGTATTTTCCTGAGTGACAGAATGCAAAAAAGAACCCAGGATTCAGATTCACTCGATAATTATAGTCAAAACGGCAATCACTTGACGGCTCAACAGTAAGATGACAAGCTGGTTTTCAGGAATTACTAAAAAAAATGAATTCGATGAGAGGCAAACCGCATGCACTACTTTCTGAAATCTGTACTGGCAATACTGGCAATTTTCGGTATGGGGAGTCAGTTCGTGGAAGGGGCGTCACAACCGAATATCCTTTTCATTTTTACGGATGATCAGGCTCCCTGGGCTCTAGGAGAATCAGGACATCCGCATGCCCACACGCCTCATATTGACCGGCTCTTTCAAGAAGGCGCTTATCTGGTGAATTCGTTCACAACTACTCCGGTTTGCAGCCCGTCCCGTGCGAGCCTGGTAACCGGCCGCTATGGATCGGAATCAGGAATTACGGATTGGCTCAATCCTCGTGTCGAGCCGGAACATGGTTTAAAACCGGGAACGGTCACCTGGATGCAACTGCTGAAACAGGCCGGCTATCGAACCGGCCTGATTGGGAAATGGCATTTAGGTCTGCTCGACAAACAGCATCCCACACAATTCGGCTACGATTATTTCATGGGGTTTCGTGGCGGTGGTAACGTTCCCAAAGATCCCCGGCTTGAAGTGAATGGCAAAGAAACGAAGCTGAAAGGGCTATTACCTGATCTGCTCGTCGATGATGCCATTCGATTTATCAGCAAAGAGCAGGGGACTCCCTTCCTGCTTTCACTTCACTTCCGCGCCCCGCATGCGCGGTGGCTGCCCGTTGCGGAAGAAGACTGGGCGCCCTTCGAAAATCTCGATCCACAAATCCCTAATCCCGGTTACCTCGACCTGAATGTAAAACGAGTTAAAAAAATGACGCGTGAATATCTTGCCAGCGTCGCTAGCGTCGATCGAAACGTAGGTCGCCTGCTGCAGGAATTAAAACGAAATCAGTTGCAGAAAAACACGATTATCATTTTCTCAAGTGATCATGGTTATAACATGGGACACAATGGAATCTGGCATAAAGGAAACGGGCACTGGGTGCTGAATCAAAATCCAAAGCCGACCAAAAATATTCCCGCAGGCCAGCGACCGAATATGTATGACAACTCCCTCAAAATTCCGACTGCCGTTCTGTGGCCGGGGGTGACTCAGCCACGACAGGTCATCAAGCAGACAGTTTCCAATCTGGACTGGTTTCCCACACTATTGGAGATGGCGAATATTTCAAAACCCGAAAAATTATCGCTGCGTGGCACGAGTATTGTACCTCTACTGAAAAACAAGAATCATGAGTCTTGGGACAACGGTTTCTACGCGGAATACAGCACGAAACATCAGTCAAAAACGCACATGCGCATGTATCGCACACCGGAATGGAAACTGATCCGTGACTTCTTAAACCCAGAGAGGGATGAACTTTATCACCTGACAAAAGATCCCGCTGAAACCGCAAACCTGATCGATTCGCAAGACCCGAATGTGATCAAAATCCGGCAGAAACTGCATCAAAAAATCTTGTCACAAATGAAATCGATCGACGACAAAGTGCTACCGCAGGTAAAGCAGGGAGCTTAGGATGTCCCGTTTTGTAAAAAAGTAAAAACTGCTATTGCCAAAAAAAAGCAGGGGAGGTAAGTTTCGCGTCAGCAATCAACAACTCGCCCGGCAGGTGCCGGCCGCATGCTCGCCGCTGGAGGAGCGAGCCTTTGAATAATAAAAAGAGACGCGACAGCAATAATTTGCTGAACTGAGTTTGTAATCGAACTCAATCGTGCTTTTGGTTGCCGTTTTCTACTTACCGATATTTTGTGTGAGTCGGGTCCTGGTGGAACATGCTTTGTTTTGAAAAGTGATGATTCCCCATCCCGTATAGGCGATTCAAAAGTTAATTCCAGACAAAAATCCATATGACAAGAAGGAGTCTTCAAATGTTGGTCTTATCCCGCAAAGTCAACGAATCGATTCAAATCGGCGATAACGTCCAGATTACCATTCTGGAAACCAGAAAAGGAAATGTCCGCATAGGAATCGCAGCGCCCCGGGACATTCAGATTTCCCGTCCCGAAAAAGCACCCAAAACATTAGCTCCGGAAGTTTCCACACAGGAAGGTCCGCGTGAAAACTCAAAATATTCACTCTCCTTCGGCGGCAGTATTTCCTGAGAGCGTTAGTGCTTTTACTGGCAGTATGGCGGAGAGCGATAAATCGCTTTCCGTCATGCTGTCGTTTTGGATTTCTGTTTTCGCAGTTTGACGTATCCCCTTCAACCGAAGTCAGAAATTGATATACAATCTTCTATGCTTACCTCGGAAAATATTGAAAAATTATCTGGTTGCAGTTCTCGCAACTTTCTCTGTACAATTCATCCTTGGTTAAACAGAATTTCTCAAGTTATATTGCTAATGCATGAATGACTACAATGTACGTCCCGGATATGGATCTGGTAAGCTCTTGATTGAGTTCGCGCCGAAAGCCGCAGATCAAGAGTTCTTCGCCGATCTGCTCGGCGTCCTGGAAAGCATTGGCACCCGTGTCCATGACATCGAGGAACTGTGGATGAACGACGAGGTGTTGCTGCACTGTGAAAGCGATCACGGTAACTTCATCGTCTCCAAGGATATCTGGGATCTTGTCTTTATCATGGCTCCTGGCAATCAGCCGGTTATCGCCAAAATCGATGAGGCATTGAGCAGAAGTGACAGTTTCCGGAAGACATCCGTCAACGAAGAAGATTACAGCTAACAATCCGCTCAACCGGAGCGACGACAGGATTGGATTCGATGAAATTCTAGCGAAATGTGTCAGGGAACATGTTAGAGCGCAAGTGCATCCGCTTCATCGCGATGGGACTCGGTGAGTCGGTCTCATCGCTCGATCAATGTTCGGAGACGTGAAACAATCGGTGTCGCCATAATAAAGACACTGCATCGTTGGCTGACGCTGCTTGAGAAGCCGGACCACATTCAGCCCTGGTCTCTGTCGGCACCTAATCCTTGTCGGTGCGAAGAACGGAGACAAACGCTTTTTGGGGAATATTGACGCTGCCGAACTGCTTCATTTTTGCTTTGCCCTTCTTCTGCTTTTCGAGCAGCTTTTTCTTGCGCGTCACATCGCCGCCATAGAGCTTCTCGGTCACGTCTTTGCGGAACGGCGCGATCGTCGTTCGCGCAATGACCTCGCCTCCAATGGCTCCCTGAACTGGTATCTTGAATTGATGCCGGGGAATCTCTTTGGCGAGTTGTTCGCAGTAATGCAGCGCCCGAGGTCGCGCCTTGTCTCGATGAACGAGGTAGGAAAGCGTGTCGACTGTTTCTTTATTGACAAGAATATCGACCTTCACAATATCCGTGGTTCGATACTCAATCGGCTCATAGTCAAACGATCCGTAGCCGCGAGTAAGCATCTTCAGCTTGCCATAGAAGTCGAAGAGAACTTCTCCGAGCGGCATTACGCTGGTCACTTCAATCCGATTGGCGGACAGATAGTTCATCACCTGACTTTCCGAGCGATGTTCCCTGCACAGTTCCATGACAGGACCGACGTACGTCTCGGGAGTCAGAATCGAAGCTTTGATATAGGGTTCGCTGGCCGACTCGATCGATGTCGGATCGGGCCAGTAAGAGGGATTGTCGACTTCGATCGTGGAACCGTCTCTCAATGTTAAATGGTACTTGACCGATGGGGCGGAGAT